>JACNLB010000029.1 GCA_014381755.1 Fidelibacterota bacterium
AGTCTTCCATAAGTTTTTGTAAATCTTCCAAGCCATCCTTTTGCTGCCCCAATCGTAGTTCATGTCGTGTATATTTCAGTCTTTCTTCCATAATTAATATTGGATGATCCTTTACCCACTCTTCCAGTTTATTCAAAGTTTTCTTTTCTTTTATCCCGCAGCCGATATTGTTATAAAGCAAAACCAATGTTGATAATGAAGAATCGCGATTATAGGCAATCTTCGTTTTTTCCAAAATGGAAATAGTTTGCAGCATATGCTCAATCGCCAAGTCATAATCTTCAAAATTGAAGTAACCATGAGACAACAGATAATGGGCCTGATGCTGAATATTCGTATCGAAGAGTTCAATACCATATTTTAGCAATCGTTTTCCGGCAGATTTTAATTTTTCCATGTCTCTTAAATTGACATATTCATAACAGAGCGCAATCTCAAAATAGGCAGCTTGTTGATGATCATGTTGTTTTTTTGCCAGTTTTATACCTTCCTGTATAAAAGGTTCAGTGTCAATATCCATCGGTATATTCGTATTAAGATTTGCAACAATGGAATGATAAAGTAAATCAAATTCAGGGTCTTTCGATGCATGCTCTTTTAATACAGCCAAAGATTTATGTACCGCATCAAGGTTCCATTGATTGGCATACACCAGAGCTATACGATAATGTAGCCAGACTAAACCTGTGATTGATAGATTTGGTTGTGAGAGACCTTTTAGCATAATAGATGCTGCCTCTTCCACGTTTCCATCCACCAAAGTAAGATATCCCAGATAATGATAGATTTTCCATGTATTATCAATTGGCTGTTGAGATAACAGTTTTTTTAAGATATTTCGAGCTTTATCATTTTGATTTAAATAAGCAAAATTTTTAGCTGCTTTCACACCAATTTCCAATTGGTCAAAATCAGGATTTAATTTTTCTAAAATTTGATTAGCAGAAAAATACAATCCGTCATTAGCTAATTCAGAACTGAACTCTAACAATGTTTTACGCTCGGAATCAGTCTGGGATTTTTTCGTCAGTAAATAAGCGCACTCTTCACTTTTCGAAAGCCTCACCCCCGAATTTAATATCCTGCGATAAATTTCAACGCTCTCATCTTTACATTGTGATTTGATCCATTCTAATAAAACAGGATGAACAATTCTGTAAGCATTCCGATTATCTTTGATAATCCACTGCTTTTGAACAAGTTGCCTGATGATTTTCAGACAGGATTTTCCAGAGATCATTCTTAAATCATTTTGGGTCCAACCGGAAAAGGAATGAGCTAATATGTTAACGAGATTACGTTTATCTTTTGATAATTCTGATAAAACAAACTTCTGCTTAATGACTTCGATGAGCTCATCCGGAAAATCCAATTTAAAAAATAAATCTATTGGCGCAGTATATGTATGAGATAGTAACCCTTTTTGAACACACATTTCCGTCAGTAATGATAATCGGTACGGGTGTTGATCTGTGGTGGCTGAAAACCATTTTAATATTTCATAACGCTCGCTAACCCATTCCTGGCCGAATATTCCGATAAAATAATCCAAAAATTCTTCATCATCAAAATCATGAATGTGTAATGCAGAATCGGTTTCAAATCCGGGACGTCCGCATAGAATTAAAAAAAGTCTTGAGCCGGGAATATTATTAAAAATCTGTCGGAGTAAATCCAGCGTTTCTTTTGATAATAAATGTGCATCATCGATCATCAAAATAAATACATCACTTTCCGGAGTCTTTAAACTCACAAATGATTTATATAAAATTGTTTTTATATGCCCCTTATATTGCTCAAAGATTGATATGTCTAGACCCAATAATTTTAACTCATCTAAAAGAACTTCAGATAATTGTAGAGTCGAAGATCCTTTTATTGAAATCAGGTTAGGGAAAATTCCATTGATTTGTAACGTAGGCTCAATTTGCTTTAATAATGTACTTTTTCCTGTGCCCGCATCGCCAACTATTTCAATAAAATCTGAACAATGCTGATTCAAAGACCAGTTCATTTTTTCAATCACATCAGTCAAGTAAGAATGCCGGATTACGTGTAGTAATTTAGATATTGATTGATTTGTCATTGATTTTTAAATAGTTGAATATTGGGCATTTTGTATCAAATCCATGCATGTGTGATTGTATAGTTGTACACCACTCCATCAGTGCTTGCATCCCATACCCCGTACAGGATATGTCGGGGGCGGGGTTACCACTCTACCACTTACTATACAACCACTCCCCCATCAACAGGGAGAACTGCTCCACTGATATAGCTGGCTTCATCGCTGGCTAAAAAGCAATAAAGATTGGCCACATCTTCTGGTTGCCCCCAGCGTTTTAATGGCACCTTCTCTCCCATCATTTTAATGATTTTTTCCGGCATTTGGGCTGTCATATCCGTTTTGATAAAACCGGGAGCAATTGCATTTACTCGAATACCGTGTTTTCCCAATTCTCTAGCCCAGACTTTGGTCATTCCTTCCAATCCTGCTTTCGCGGCCACATAATTTGTCTGACCAAAATTGCCAAAGCGAGCCACAACTGAAGAGGCATTTAGAATCACACCACTACCCTGCTCGCGCATAACTTCCGCTGTATATTTTGTGCAAAGATATACTCCACGCATATTGACTTGAATCACCCGGTCAAATTGCTCTTCATCCATTTTTTCCAATGTTTGATCCTGAAGAATACCCGCATTGTTTACAATTATATCAATACTACCGAACTCTTCTTTTACATGTTTGATTAATGATTTAACACTGTCGGAATTGCTCACATCTGTTTTTATAAATGTACATTGTTCACCCAAGATATCGGCAGTATCTGTTCCTGTAGATTCATCGAAATCTGCAATAATGACAGTGGCACCTTCACTGACAAATTTTTCTGCAGTCGCCCTGCCGATGCCGCGGCCGCCGCCGGTAACGATACATACGTTTTTATCCAAAAGATTCATTCTATTACTCCGTTTGAAAAATGTTAAGTTTCGGCCTTGAAATTACAATTTTGATTGACTTATTGAAAGGACTCCAATGATTTTAGAAAATATTTTACAAGCTATCGGCAATACGCCAACGGTGAAACTGAACAGCGTGGGCAGTGAATTGGCGTGTGACCTCTATGCGAAATGCGAATTTTTCAACGCTGGCGGATCGGTGAAAGACCGAATCGGAAGACGCATGGTAGAAGAAGCTGAAAAATCCGGGCGGATTAAACCGGGGGATACATTAATTGAACCTACATCCGGAAATACCGGAATTGGAATGGCATTGACTGCCGCCGTAAAGGGCTATCGATGCATCATTGTTATGCCGGAAAAAATGAGTATGGAAAAACAGGTAGTTTTGGAAGCACTTGGTGCTGAAATCATTCGTACTCCCACCGAAGCTGCATGGGACGCGCCGGAAAGTCATATCGGTGTTTCAAAGAAACTGAATGACGAAATCCCTAATTCACATATTTTGGACCAATATGCAAACCGTGACAATCCCGATGCTCATTACGAAGGAACAGCTGAAGAAATTTTATCCGATTTTGGAACAGATCTGGATATGTGCGTCATGGGCGTGGGTACAGGCGGTACCATTACTGGCGTGGCTAAAAAATTGAAAGAAAAAATTCCTTCAATTAAAATCATCGGTGCGGATCCCTTTGGATCCATTTTGGGTGGCGGTGATGAAGTTTATCCCTACCAAGTTGAAGGAATCGGATATGATTTTTTCCCCGATGTACTCGATAACAACCTTGTGGATGAATATGTGAAAACAGCTGATAAAGAATCCTTTGTGCTTGCCCGGAGATTAATTAAAGAAGAAGGTCTCCTCTGCGGTGGCTCCAGCGGTTCGGTATTGTTTGCAGCATTGGAAAAAGCGAAACACTTGGGAAAAGGACAAAAATGTCTCGTCTTACTTCCCGATGGTGTACGAAATTATTTATCCAAATTTTTGTCTGATGAATGGATGAAGAAAGAAGGGTTTGATGGATGATGGGATGATATCATTAAACCTTTCAAAGGTTAGAAACCTTTGAAAGGTTTAATTGGACAAAAAATGAATAAAATTTTCCCAGCAATATTTCTTCTGTGCCTGCTTTTAAGCTTCATATTTGCTGTAGAGCCAGATGATCGGGGTTATATTGTAAAAGTGGGTGATGAAGCTCCTAATTTTAAGTTGCAGCTTATTGATGGAAAAACTATCACCAAAGCTGATCTCAAAGGTAAAGTAACCGTACTCCAATTCACCGCCAGCTGGTGTTCAGTTTGCCGCAGGGAAATGCCCCACTTGGAAAAAGATGTTTGGCTGAAATTTAAAGATAAAGAGTTTGTATTAATTGGAATTGACAGAGATGAACCATTAGATGTAGTTAAGAAATTCATTGAAGAAATGAAAGTGACTTACCCAATTTCTCTGGATCCTGGGGCGGATATATTTGCATTATTTGCTCAAAAAGAAGCGGGTGTTACTAGGAATATTGTTATTGATCAGAGTGGAAAAATCGTTTTTCTGACGCGGCTATTCGAGGAAAAAGAATTTAAAGCCATGATTACCAAAATTGATGAACTATTGAGTAAATAAA
>JACNLB010000105.1 GCA_014381755.1 Fidelibacterota bacterium
CGTCGGAGCGACAGGATTTGAACCTGCGACCCCTGCAACCCCATTGCAGTGCGCTACCGGGCTACGCCACGCTCCGATTAATTTTTATGTATAAAGTCTAAAATGGATTCCAGCTCTTGCTTTACTTTAACCAAAATTTCACTATTATTTTCATCTAAACCAGTCGTCTCTTGCTGGCCAATCATTTCTTCTGCTTTTTCTCCAGAACTAAATTGAGTTATGGCACCTTTAATTGTGAATTTTCTATTATAAAGAAGATCCTTAATCTGTATAATAATATCTATATCTTTCTGTCTATATGTCCTGTTCCCAGCTCTATTTTTAGGAGGCGCAAGTTGCTTAAACTCTGTTTCCCAATATCGTAAAACATAGGGTTTTAACTCTGTGAGTTTGCTTACTTCCCCAATGGAATAGTAAAGTTTTTTTATTTGTTTTGGCGCAGATCCCATGGTATCTCTATTTAAAGCGATACTTTAAATTAATGCAGAGATACCGTCGGTGCAAAGAATTTAAATCAATTCTTTAAGGTATTTTCTGGTGGTGTATAATTTAAATCGAATGCGTCTGCTACAGCATTATGGGTTACGTGACCGTTAATCATATTTAACCCATGCAATAGTGAAGCGTCATTACGTAATGCGTTCAGAATCCCATCATTTGCTAATTTTTGTATGTAGGGGTTCGTTGCATTCGTCAATGCTGTTGTTGATGTAAATGGCACAGCGCCCGGCATGTTTGCCACACAATAATGAATAATATCATCTACTTCATAAATAGGATCTTCGTGAGTTGTTGGTTTGCATGTTTCAATACATCCACCTTGATCAACAGCTACATCGACTATAACGGATCCCGGTCTCATCAATTTTAGCATATCTCTTGTCACCAATTTCGGAGCGACTGCTCCGGGAATCAACACTGCACCAATAAGTAAATCTGTTTGCGCTAAATGTTCACGGATATTGTATTGATTACTGTAAACAGTACGCACATTTTTGGGCATAATTTCTTCTAAATGACGTAGTCGGTTTAAATTAACATCTAAAATGAAAACATTTGCTCCCAATCCGGCTGCAATTAACGCAGCATTTGATCCAACGATTCCGCCGCCTAGTATGGTTACTTTTGCCGGTTCAACTCCAGGAACTCCACCCAAAAGAATACCTCTTCCACCTTTCACTTTTTCAAGAAATTTAGCACCTTCCTGAACTGACATACGACCAGCGACTTCACTCATGGGTATCAATAAGGGTAAACTACCATCATCTGTCATGATTGTTTCATAGGCAATGGCTGTAGCACCTGTGTTCAAAAATGATTTTGTTAATTCTTCGGAAGCTGCAAAATGAAAGTAGGTAAACATAGTCAAATCTTTTGAACACAAGGCAATTTCTTCCGGTTGGGGTTCTTTAACCTTAATTACCAATTCAACATTATTGAACACATCATTAGGTGTTTCAACGATTCGACAATTAACATCTTCATAATCGTTATCAGAAAAACCACTGGATAAACCAGCGGTTTTTTCAATGATAACTTCATGTCCCAGTTGTGTCAACTCTAGGGCAATTCCCGGAGTTAACGCAACTCGGTTTTCATTTTGTTTTATTTCTCTTGGGACTCCAATGATCATTTATCTACGTCCGCCACCTCTATTACGGTCTTTTCTAAATCCGCCACTATTGCGTCTCCCACGATTGCTAGAATCTCTTCGAGGTCGTTCCACAAAACCTTCTGGTTTAGGAAGAAGCGCTTTCCGACTAAAGTCTAAACGACCTTGATCATCGACCTTGATGAGTTTAACACGAATATTATCGCCTGATTTTACCACATCTTCGACTTTTTCTGTACGTTCCCAGTTTAGTTCAGAAATATGAACTAACCCTTCACGACCAGGCACAAATTCGACAAACGCGCCAAATGTCATCAACCGAGTAACAATTCCATCAAACTCCTGACCCACTTCAGGTTCAAATGTGAGTGCTTTAACGAGCTCCATGGCATCATTGCATTTATCAGCATTAGCACCGGCAATGGTAACATTACCATCATCATCAACATTGATTTCACATTCTGTATCTTCAATGATTTTTTTGATGTTTTTACCGCCGGGACCAATTAATGCTCCAATTTTTTCAGGATTAATTGCAATTGAAAAAATTCGTGGTGCATATTCGGATATTTCGTTAGCCTCAGGCAATGCTTCATTCATTAAGTTTAGAATGTGCAAACGACCTTCACGAGCTTGTTCCAAAGCTTGCTCCATTAAATCAAAGGAAATTCCTTCAATTTTCAGATCCAATTGAATTGCATTAATACCATCAGCTGTTCCGGCAATTTTAAAATCCATATCGCCTAGATGATCTTCGGCTCCCAGGATATCACTTAAAATTGCGTTTCGTTTTCCATCCGTAATTAATCCCATTGCGATTCCAGCAACATGACCTTTTAATGGAGCACCGGCATTCATTAATGATAATGAACCACCGCAAACAGACGCCATTGAGGACGATCCATTTGATTCCATTATTTCAGACACGATGCGAATTGTATACGGAAAATCATCATATTCCGGAAGCACAGGTTTAAGTGCACGCTGGGCCAAATTTCCATGCCCAATTTCACGTCGACTTGTAAAACCGATACGTCCCGTTTCCCCTACACAATAAGGAGGGAAATTGTAATGAAGATAATAATTTTTCTTATAATCTTCATCCATGCTATCTATGATCATTTCTGAACTTTTAGATCCCAATGTCGTGATAACCATTGCTTGTGTTTCTCCACGAGTAAACAAGGCTGATCCGTGTGTCCGGTTTAAAATTCCGGGTTCAATTGAAATCGGTCGTATTTCAGTCGTTGATCTTCCGTCGCTTCTTTTGCCCGTAGCAAGTACTTGCTCGCGAAAAGCATCTTTAAAGCGATCGGAAATTATAGATTTAATTGCCTTTTCTTCTTCAGGAAAAGTTTCTTCTAACGATTCAATAATTGAATCAGTCATAGAATCTTTAGCATCAGACCTTTCATGTTTATCAGCAATATTTACTATATCAGAAATTTGGTTTCCAATTTTTTCATCAATTGCTGAAACCATAGCTGCATCAGGTTCCGGAGAAACAAATTCATCTTTTTGCACATCCATTTCAGCAAGAAGCTCATTTTGAAGATCTATAATCTCCTTAATGACTCCATGGGCAAATTTTAATGCATCCAATATTTCAGATTCAGTCGCTTCTTCAGCTTCACCTTCCACCATGACAACTGTTTCCTGGTTTCCTGAAACAATCATTTCAATATCAGAACTCAATAAATCACTACGAGTTGGATTAATAACAAATTCGCCATTAATTCTCCCAACACGGACCGTTGCAATAGGCCCATTCCACGGAATGGTAGATGTTATTAAAGCAGCTGACGCTCCTACACCGGAAAGTGTATCTGCCATGTTTTCGCCATCACTCTGCAAAACAGTAATCATGACTTGGACTTCATTCTTAAATCCCTTTGGAAATAAGGGCCGAATAGGTCTGTCAGTTAATCGACTTGTTAATACTTCATGTTCAGCAGGCCTTGCTTCCCTTTTGAAAAAACCACCGGGAATTTTTCCACCCGCGTAATGTTTTTCTCTATATTCTACTTGTAATGGAAAATAGTCAATTCCTTCTCTTGGCTCTTTTGATGCATTCACCGTAGTCAGTATAACTGTTTCTCCATAGGTTACCATAACGGAACCATTACTTTGACGAGCAACCTTGCCCGTTTCTAATCGCATTATTTTTCCTGCGATTTCTCTTTCTTTACTTATCATCTTCTCTTCTTATCCTCTTATCTTCAACTTCTTTACCAACTCCACATATCCTTTTGGATCCTTGCGACGCAGGTATTTCATTAGTTTCTTTCTCTTTGATACAATCATGACCAATCCACGACGTGAATGATGGTCTTTTTTGTGCTGCTTTGCGTGTTCAGTTAATTCACGGACACGTTTCGTCAACAATGCGATTTGGCCTTCAGCAGAACCGGTATCGGTTTCGTGCTTACCAAATTCATCTAGTATCTCTTTTTTTTGTTCTTTTGTTATTGACATAATTTCTCCTATAAATATTTTTGTATTAATTGATTACAATAACGTTTATCTTTATTTAATTGCTGTACCAATTGGTCAGCATTTTCAAATTTTTGTTCATCTCGGATTCGCTCGAGAAATTCGATCTTTATTTCCTGTTTATATAAATTATTTATGTCTTCAGTAAAAAAGTGAATTTCAGCAACAAAATCATTTTCATCGAACGTTGGGCGTACTCCTAAATTACACATTCCATACAGTGAATTACTATTAATCCTTCCCCTGCAAAAATAAACTCCATTTTTGGGAAATAGTTGATTTTCATCTATGGGAATGAAATTTGCTGTTGGAAACGATAATTCTTTTCCTCGTCCTGCCCCTTGCACTACGTGAACTTTAAACCCATACACCCAACCCAATTCAAATGAGGCGCGGCGAACAAATCCCTCTTGTATTAATTGTCGGATATGGGAACTTGATAAAACAACTGAATCATCTACGACTGCTTCAATAACTTCACATGTGAAGTTATGACTCACACAATAATCCTTTATAAACTTTGGTGATCCTTCACGATTATAGCCAAAATGATGATCATGCCCTATAATGATATGGTCTGGACTAAAATTTTCTATAACGATTTGATCCATAAACTTTTCAGCGGAAATTTTAGAGAATTCTTCTGTAAATGGAATGACTAACACTTTATCTACTTGGAGTTCTTTCAGTAATGACAATTTCTTTTCCAAGGAAATTAATAAAGGCAATTTTCTGTCCTTATCAAGTACATGCCGAGGGTGAGGATCAAACGTAATTACCACAGATTTTACATGCTGTGATTGAGCTTTTGACACGACTTTTTTTACGATTTCCTGATGACCTCTATGTAAACCATCAAATGAACCAATGGTTAAAACGGATCTATCCTCGCTTTTTATATTTTCAAGATTTATTAATACATCCATTGTTTACTAAATCATCTATCTGAATTGTTTCATCGATTGAATATTCACCAACTTTTTTACGTTTTAAAGCAATCAAGTGCCCCACTGTTCCTAACTGGTTTGCAATATCACTACCCAAAACACGTATATACGTTCCTTTTGAGCATGTTACTTTGAATTCTATTACGGGTGAATTAAAATGGATCAATTCAATGTCTACTATATTTATCAAACATGGTTCACGCTCGACTTCAATATTTTTTCTGGCTAATGTATATAATCTCTGTCCATTTACTTTTTTTGCTGAATACATGGGTGGTGTTTGATATTGTTCACCAATAAATGACTTCAAAACAGTTTCTACTTCGTCATGGGTTAACTCCGGAATTTCTTTTTCTTCTACTACTTGTCCTTCAATATCATGCGTGTCTGTTCTTGAACCTAATTTTAAAGTAGCTGCATATTCCTTATTCGTATCAGAAATCATTCCTAATTTTTTAGTGTCAGGACCCGTTCCTAAAACAAGTACGCCTTCAGCAAATGGATCTAATGTACCGCCATGTCCAACCTTTTTTTCTTTAATAATTGATCTTACTTTTTTAACAACGTCGAATGATGTCCACCCTTTTGGTTTATACATATTTAAAATCATGATTTACTTATTTTCAAATCTTTCATTATGGATTGCATATGCTCTTCATGTTTAATGGCTTCATCTAGGTAAAACGTTATATCAGGAGTGTTTTTTAGTCGAATTTCCTGTCCCAAATACTTACGAAATGATTTTGCCAATTTGTTCAATTCCAAATTGATGGTATCCTCTGGAAATTTACGATTAATAACACTATAAAAAACTTTGCTGTGGCGAAGATCTGGAGATATGTCAACTCGTGTAAATGTAATGAAACCCAAATGTGAAAGGTCGATATGCTTGGTAGTTATTTCGCCGAGAATTTTTTGAATCAGTAGACGAACGCGTTCAGTGCGTTTATAAGGCTTTTTGTAGATCAAGTTGTTTCAAGTTTCCGCTTAATTTTTTGAATTTCAAATACGACAATTTCATCATTCTCTTTAAATTTTGAAAAATCATCCACTCCAATTCCACATTCCATTCCTTCTTTTACTTCTTTTACATCATCTTTAAATCGTTTTAAAGAGATGACTTTTCCTTCGTGAATGACTTCTTCTTCACGAATAACTCGTGCCATTTCGCCGCGTTTTATTTGTCCCTCATCTACTTTGCTTCCGGCAATAAAACCAATTTTTGGAATTTTAAATAATTCCTGAACAGACGCGCGACCAAGTATGTTTTCGACTTTTTCAGGTTCTAATAATCCTTCAAGAGCAAGTTTAATCTCTTCAACAGCATTATAAATAACTGTATACGAACGAATTTCCACTCCTTCCTGATTAGCCAGTAATTTAGCATTCGAACTGACTTGAACGTGGAATCCTATCACAACTGCGTTGGAAGCTGCTGCAAGAAGTACGTCTGATTCATTAACCATTCCGACTGCTTTATGAATAACCCGTACTCCCACTTCTTCGTGCTTAATTTTCTCAAGTGATTCAGCCAACACTTCAATTGAGCCATCAACATCACCTTTAATGACCAATGGAAGAGTCTTAATTGCACCATCTTTAATAAGAGCTGACATTGCATCTAGTGATTGTGTAGCGACTTTTCTTTGTTGGATTTCCCGCTTCATACGCTGACGTTCTGATGCAATTCGTTTTAAATCTTTTTCATTCTCAAACACTGCAAAAACATCAGCAGCCTGCGGAACCTTATCAAATCCTAAAACCTGAACAGCTTCAGACGGTCCTGCACTATTTACACGTTGGCCGCGTTCATTCATCATCGCCCTCACTTTTCCTGAATAACTGCTGCATATGAATGGATCAGTTACATTGAGCGTACCTTTTTGTATCAGAACAGTGGCTATTGGTCCATGTCCTTTATCCAGCCTGGAATCAATAACGGTACCCCGAGCATATGTATCTGCATTGGCTTTTAGCTCAAGTACTTCAGCTTCTAATAGAATTGAATTCATTATATCATCAATTCCCTCACCTGTTTTTGCTGAAACATGTACAGCTTGGACTTTTCCACCCCAATCTTCGACCAATACTTCATGATCAGATAATTCTCGCTTTACCCTTTCTGGATCTGCTTCAGGCAAATCGATCTTATTGATAGCAACAACAATGGGGACTTCGGCAGCTTTTGCATGGTCGATTGCTTCCATCGTTTGCGGCATAACACCATCGTTTGCAGCGACAACCACGACAACAATATCCGTCACCTGCGCTCCCCTGGCTCGCATAGCTGTAAACGCTTCATGACCAGGCGTATCCAAAAATGTAATTTCCTTATCATCCTCCAACTCAACCTTATACGCACCAATGTGTTGAGTAATACCACCCGATTCACCTGCGACTACATTTTCTTTTCTAATGTAATCAAGAATGGAAGTTTTACCATGATCAACATGCCCCATAATTGTTACTACGGGTGGACGATAAGTTGCTTTTTCTTTGTCATCTTTTGAATCTTCCAGAGTAAATATTTCTTCACCAATATCTGTGATTTTTTCAGGAATAAACCCATATTTATCTGCAAGAAGTTCAATAATATCCCAATCCATCCTTTGATTAATCGTAACCAGTTTACCTAATCCAAGGCATTCCTGAATAATATCGCTAGCATTTACATCAAAAATCTTGCTCAACTCATCCACATTAGAAAATTCTGCAACACGAACTGTTTTTTTGATTTCATCATCCAGTTCTTCAACAACTAGTTTGTCTTTTCTATACTGCTTCTTTTTTGTTTTTGTATCGATTTTGGATAGAGTTTGCTTGACTGCATCCTTTACGCTTTTTTGTACTTTCTTTTCTTTTTTGTCCACTACTTTTTTTCTGGATCTGGACGTCTGTCCGATTTGAGCTTCGATTTCGGAAATATCGATTTTTCTCAGACGTTGTTTTTTAGGCTTTTCTTCTTTCTTTTGAGTATCCTTGGCTTTCTTTTTGTCTTTTTGTTGTTTAAGCGCTTTCTCTTCCTTTTTTCGTTTTTCTTCTTCAGCAGCCTTTTCTTTTTCTTCTTCTTCTATTTTTCGTTGTTCATCCAAAGATAAAAGGTCTAGTCTTTTGGAAATCTTTTGCTGTTCAATTATACGTGTATTATGAATTTCTCTACGTACTTGCTCTTTTCGATATCGATCTACGTTTTCTTTATCTTTGGAAAATTCAGTTTCAATTAGAGCCATTGCATCTTCATCAACGGGCGACATATGACTTGCTACATCAATCCCTTCTCCCTTAAGAAAATTTAATATTTCCGTGTGTGAAATATTTAAATCTTTAGCGACTTGGAATACACGTTTGGATCGTTTAGCCATTTAGCCAGCCTCTCCCACTTCTTCTGTTTCTTTTATGTTTTCAATTTCATCTTCTATTTTTTCATCATTGTCATCGTTGGTCTCTGTTTCAGATTTATCATCATCTTTAGTATCGTCTGTTTCTTCAACTTCATCTTCTGTAGATTCTGATTCTTTTTTATTTTTCTGCTTTTCAGTCTCTTCGATAACATCTGATTTACTTGCATCGTCAACTTTTTTAAGTATTTCTTTTAATTCAATATCTTCCTCTTCTTCTGTTTCCTCTTCTTCAATTCGTTCAATATAATTTTGAATTACCAAGTAACACTTTTCCAAATTTTCATCATTAATTGCATCTATTTTTAACAACTCTTCTTCATCGGCATTTAATAAATCTGAAATAATTTTTATATTATTGTCGGCCAAGGGAGCAACTAAATCATCAGGAAATTCAGGTACAATTTTCAATAAAGTAGCCTGATCTTCCTTTTGCCTTTCATACTGTTTTTTACCAAATGCATCAATTCTAAATCCTGTGACTCTGGAAGCTAGGTTAATATTAACACCTCCTCTGCCAATTGCAAATTCCAGTTCCTCATCGTTAAATAGTGCGACACAATATTTCCGATCATCATCTATATAAAGATCGATTGGTTTTGCAGGAGATAATGCTCTGGATATTAAAATTTCAGATTGTTCACTGTTGTTAATAATATCAATTTTTTCATTACTTAATTCTCGAACAATAGCTTGAATTCTACTTCCACGCATACCAACGCATGCGCCAACAGGATCTATACGTCTATCTTGTGATTTAACAATTATTTTTGCTCGTTCCCCAGGATGACGGGCAATTGCTAAAATTTCTATTATACCGTCTTCAATTTCTGGAACTTCCATTTCAAACATTTTGTAAAGGAAATGGTTATCACTTCGCGAAACGATGATTTCAGGTCCGCGAGGGTTGACTTCGACTGATTTAACAATTGTTCGAATGGAATCACCTCGACGGTATCGCTCTGAATGTATTTGTTCTTTTTTGGGTAAACGCAATTCAGCTTGTTCAATATTTATAAAAATATTATCACGTTGAACTTGATGAACAACACCAATGACGATTTCACCAACACGTTGAGAATAGTCCTCGTAAATGTAATGTTTCTCTACGTCCTGCAATCTTTGATTGAAAAACTGCTTGGCAGTATTAATCATCCGCCTGCCAAATATCCTTGGATCAATTACTTCAACAAAAATATCGCCTACTTCGAATTTTTCTTCCGGCATTAATTTAGTAGCATCTTCCAGTAAAATCTCTAGTACAGGATCATCAATATTTTCTACAATTTCTTTCTCTGCATAAATTTCTATTTCGCCTTTATCCAAATTAACAATAACACTGCAATTTGAATTTTCACCGCGCTCTTTTTCAATTATATACATGAATAATTGTTCAATAATGCTACCCAATTCTGAACGTTCTACATTTTTTTCTCGTGCTATTTCTGAAAAAACTTCTATTAGTCCTCGATTAATCAAAATTCCTCCGTATCAATTGAATTGAACAATTATTTTTGCTTGTAATATATTTTCTAATGCCAATTGGAAATGGCCTTTATTCTCATTTTTAAGAAATAAAATACTGTCTTTAAAACCCACTAATTCTGCTTCTGCATGCTTACGATAGCCCTTTTTATCATAGGTTAAATTCATTAAGCGGCCTACATTTTTTCTGTATTGAAAAGGCTGTGTTAATGGTTCAGAAAGACCTAATGTTGTTACTTCTAAAGAAGCTCCATCGGGAAATATAGTTTCGAGCAAACCTGAATTCCGAATCGATTTCGCAATAGTTGTCGTTACATCCAGCGATATAGATGCTTCGCTATCTACAAAACAGCGCAACAATCCCTTATGAGGATCTTCATTCATATCCATCAGAAAAACTCCTTCTGGGAGTAATTGCTCTATTTTATGTCTTAATTCTTCCATGTGTAAACAAACGAAAAGTGGGCCTTGAACCCACTTTTACGGCGGCAAAATTAAAACCTAATGGTGATGTTTACAAGGTTATTGTTCGTCGGAAGAGAATGTGTGGAGATGTCCTAATATTTCTTCTGATTTATTATACAAATTAGAGTTTTTATCGTATTTATTATATATGGACTCAGTCAATTCTCGTGCAGCATCATAATTACCGGTTCTCAAGAAATGTTCAGCAAGCACTAATGAAAATTTATCCTTTTCAGAGTCACTTGAAGCATATTTAATAGCATCTTTTATATAATCTTCTTCAGAGGAAGTATTTCCATTTATTTTTTCTAGATCTGCCATCATTATTAAAGCACCGGCATGAAATTCTTTTGCAGGGTTATCCAGAAAATCCAAGAGATATGATTCTGCAGTTAAAAAATCTTTTTGCTCATAAAATAACCTGGCTAACATAAATGCCCCACGTTGAGCTGCATCAGACCCGGAATAATCATCAATTAGAAGTTCTAATTGCAAAAGTCCATTATCTCTATCACCAATACCTAAATTGACGATTGCTTTACCTAATGCTGCTTCAGACGCATTTCTTTCTGCATTTAAATTTTTATTGAATATAAATACAACAATTAAAACTGCAATTAATCCAATTCCTGCTCGGGTAATAGCCTTAACGTTATTTTCAAAATATTCCTTCGTTTGATAAATTGATTCCAAAAATGGATCATGTTTAATTTCTTTTTTCGAAATTCTCTTTCTTGCTTTAAGCATTAATTATTTTCTCCTTTTCGTTTTCATTTACTGTGCCCACAAGAGGATTCGAACCTCTGGCCTACTGCTTAGGAGGCAGTCGCTCTATCCTGCTGAGCTATGTGGGCGTTATTTACGGTGGCGAAATTACGATGGTTGGGATGAGGGTAAAAGTGGGAATTCTATTCTGATACTAAATCCCTAGACATAAGTTCGTTAACGGATTCACGAGGGTCTTTGTTATTATAAAGAACATTATATACTGCCAATGAAATCGGCATCTCTACAATATGTTTTTGACATAACTGAAAAACGGCTTTTGCTGTATTAACTCCTTCCGCAACCATTTTCATTTCAGATAATATTTCATCTAATTTTATACCTTTTCCAATTTCCTCACCTACAAAGCGATTTCGACTATGCTTGCTGGAACATGTTACAAATAAATCGCCGATACCGCTCAATCCGGCAAATGTTTTTTCTTGTGCGCCCATAGCAACTCCCAACCGAGTCATTTCAGCGATTCCCCTTGTTAAGATTGCTGCTTTCGTATTATCGCCAAATCCGATACCGTCACATATTCCTGCAGCGATTGCAATAACGTTTTTTAATGAACCGCCTAATTCTATACCTAGAATATCATTATTTGTATATACCCGCAACACAGATGATGAAAATATTTTCTGCACTATTTTACGTGCATTTTCATCTGTTGATGCAGCCACCAATGTTGTTGGAATTTTCTTCACAACTTCCTCTGCGTGGCTGGGACCGTATAACGAAACAATAGGCAAATCTTTTCCTGCTGTTTCCTGACGAATAACTGCACTTATTGTCAATAATGAATCGATTTCTAATCCCTTGGCAATATTGACAATTATAACACTGTTACTTATAAATGTATTAGCGTGTGATATTAATTCACGAACACTGTGGGATGGAACGGCGACAACAATTAAGTCTGCTTTGTCTAGAGCAAACTCCAAATCAGAAGTAAAATTGATATTATCGGAGAAAGTGAAATTATCGATGAAGGTGTGTTTACGTTCATTTTGCATCGAATTCGCTTTTTGAAAATCCCGCTGCCAAAGAATGACATCATGACTATTTTGTGCTAAAGACTCCCCTATAGCCGAACCCCAACTGCCTGTACCTAGTATTGAAATTTTACTCATGAAATAAGAAGATAATGAATTAGTTTAAGTTTTTGAATGTTATACTTGATATATGCTATCTATCAAATCTGCGTACTTTTCCTCAACTACCTTACGTTTTACTTTAAGAGTAGGAGTTAATTCACCCGTTTCCACAGACCATACATCTGCGACTAATTTAAATTTCTTTATTGTTTCGTAATGTGCAAATCCATCCATGGCTTTATTGACAATATCATCGAACAATTCGATTGTTTGTTCATTGCTTATTATTTGATCAGAAATTCCTTTCTTATTAGCCCAGTCATTTAATGCTTCAGGAGCTGCCACAATCAATGCAGAAATAAAATTTCTCCTATCCCCTACAACAACTACTTGTTCGACGTATTTTGATCCGACGAGGGCGTTTTCCATAGGAGCCGGAGCAATGTTTTTTCCTCCTGAAGTAACAATAATATTCTTTTTTCTATCGGTAATTCTTAAAAATCCATCCTCATCGAATTCTCCAATATCGCCTGTGTGAAACCAACCTTCATCATCGATTGTTTCTCTTGTTTCAGCTTCGTTATTATAATATCCCAGCATCACATTATCCCCACGGCAAATGATTTCACCATCATCAGCAATTTTTACTTCAACACCATCGATTGGTTGTCCGACTGTTCCAAATTTTACATGTTCAAGTCTATTATTTGTTATCACAGGACTTGTCTCGGTTAAACCATATCCTTCCAAGATTATTATATTTGCAGCGGCAAAAAATTCCGCTATTTCCTGGGATAAAGGCGCACCACCGGAAACAAAAAATCTTAACCTGCCTCCAACTCGCTCTTTTATCTTTGAAAATACCAGTTTTTCAGCTAGTCCAAATTTGAACCCTAACCATCCGCCTGGACGGCTGTTTTTACAAATATATGGCATAGATTCTTTACCAACACCAATCGCCCACCAAAATATCTTTTGACGTATTGGAGGATCATTACTCACTTTATCAAGTACTTTAGCATACATTTTTTCATAAAGCCGAGGAACACTGGCCATGACTGTCGGTTTAACTTCGCCCATATTTTCTGCTACAGAATCGATGCTTTCAGCATAATAAACACGACCTCCGGATGAGAAACCTGTAAAATGGCCTACCATTCGTTCAAAAACATGGCTTAAAGGCAGAAATGATAAGAAAACGTCATTCTCATCAATATGAATAGATTTTCTACCGCTTAAGATATTAGATACTAAATTTTTATGAGAAAGCATGGCACCCTTTGGATTGCCTGTCGTACCGCTCGTATATATTAATGTCAATAAATCATCAGGTTTAATTGTGTTGGCAATTGCTTTTAGATTAAAATTCGTTTCATCCTTAAACGCTTTTCCTTTTTCTAATAATTGACTGAATTTAATTACATCATCCTCGTCCGTATCAGAATCATCCATGAGTATATATGCTTTCATGTGTTCGCATTTTTGTAATAATGATCTTGTTTTACTCAATTGATCTTTATTTTCAACAAATGCATAATGAGTTTCAGAATCGTCGAAAATATAATTTATTTGAGGATTAGTCAAAGTTGGATATACAGTCACTGTGACTGCTCCCAATCCTGTAATAGCATAATCAGCATATGCCCATTTGGATGTATTGGTAGAGAGGATGGCAATCTTATCCCCCTTTTGAACACTTAATGATGCTAATCCACTTGCAAGATTTTCTACTATCTCACCCGCTTCTTTATACGTCTTACCCTTCCATTCACCATCGATCTTATCAAAAAATGCAGGGTTATCTGCATATTTTTCAATACTCTGAATAAACATGTCTGCTATTGTTGTATAGCTCATTATGATCAAACTCCTTTTAAAATGCGTTTAAATATATTGATATTATTTTAATAAATAGTCTAATTTTATTCATCAATTTTTGCCGGGGTGGCGGAATTGGTAGACGCGTTGGTCTCAAAAACCAATGAGGCTTTCCTCGTGCCGGTTCGATTCCGGCTCCCGGCACTATTTTTGTTCATTTTTCTCTTGCATTTTTCGTGTTTAAACTTTTACTTTAAACACGAAGGTGCTGGTTTGGTACCTTTGGTATGTGGAAGGGGTAGATTTTCACTTTGCACCGAGGTCATTGTGAAATCTACCCCAATTTTTATACTGACACTTCATTCATTCCTTCTGCTGACTTCTCGTTTTTATATACGGTGAAACGACTATTCATATATTCATTTACTTCAACTAACTCTTTAAGCAGAATATTCATTTCAAGCAAGGAATCCTAAATAAATTTTATCGATTAGTCGATCATTAAACAAAAATAAAAAAGGGACAAATAATGTCCCTTTTTATAAAATAATAAAATAATTCTACTGTTTATTTCTTTTTCTCCTTCTTATCTTTTTCAAAAACCTTATCTTTAACTTCATTCATATCTGTCTGTAATAAAGTAATGGACTGTTGAATTTCAGATAATGTCTGACTTGTCTTCCGCCTATTTCTATTAAAATCATCTTCCAAATCAGATAAATCCATTTCTACATCCACAAACCGTTTACTTACATCACGATCTAATTCATCCAGGTTAAATTGGACTTCAGAAATTAAATCAGCAAGAGAATCTGCAGTTGCATTAATCAAATTTGTATTGGCAATAATATCTTGCTGTGCTTTACGGACGTGCTTTCCCCTGCCAATAAATTGCAGATTTAATTTCCGTAAATCTTCACGAAATTCATTATGAACAACATCTACATGTTCTGCATCATTCGTGTTTAATACATCCATTCGCTTGATCATTTCACCGGACATATATTGAAAATATCCACCGGCAATTATTAAAACCGCAAGTAAACTAAATATAATTTTATCTTTAACTGACATTTTTATTCCTCAACTTAGTGATTCGAGTCTTTTTTCCCATTCGCTCATTTCTTGAGCGTCTTCTTCAGAATCTATATCAGGAGTTTGTTCATTTGATTTTTCTGACTTTTTTCCTGACTTTATATCTGCCATCATTTTTTCTTTTATTGTCGCATTTTCTTTTAATTCATTCATCAATGCATCCACTTCTTCATTGAAATCTATAATCGTGTTTTCCAAGCGAACAATCAATTCATCTGTTAAAGTTGAACCGTATTGTTCATTAATACCTTGAAGCAGGGTTTTCAATTTTTCGTTTAAAATACCATTATCTGACATAATAAAAAGTGATTTTAGCTATTGATAAATCTATTGAAATTGATACACTCTAACTATAAAGACCAAATGCTATTTTAAACATTAGCTATGTTTATTTTTTCTGATTGAAATAAAGTGATATTTTGATATTCCTTTAGACCGTATTTTGAAAATTCTTCAATCAGTGGCCAAAATATTTTCTGCTGTAATGAATATGGCAGCCAATCAACTGCATCAACTTCGGTAATTGATTTACCCCCACCAATTGATGTCTCTGATCCTCGTTTGAAAACATGCTTTTGTGCTATGATAAAAACATTTATTTGATCTTCTACATGCACAGCAAGCGCATAATCGTATCGGCGCAAATCTTTTTTTATTGGTGATAGGTAAGTTTTTATCAGGTGGCTTTCTTTTGTAAAGAATTCTATTTCATAACCAAGTTTTTCTAATACAGTATAGCTTATTTCAAGCGCTTTAGATTGGGATGTATTATAACGAAAAGATCGCATCATTCGCGGAGGTGTAGGGCATAATGAAAATTGCACACTTAACATTATAAAGAATAATGTACGAATCATTGCTGTCTTTTAATAAATATCATAAATAGATGGCAATACCTGGTTTTCTACTTGATCTCCCGCTGATTGCATATAATCAGGATTATAATAAACGAGTTTTAAAATACTCAACTCACCTTCAAGAATACTATTTTCTGTCTGGGGCTGTTGAATAATGCCGTTTAAGATCAATAATATTCTTGCTGGAGAAATATTCCATGACGATCTATAAAAAGAACGTGAATATTTGATATGAAGAATATTACTATATGAACTTGACGGTCCATTTACAGTCTGTTCCGTTGAAAATGGATTCCCATACACTTCAGAAATATTTTTTTCTAATCTGATAAATTTGTCAATTTGATCATCAATATCATTATTATTCAATTCATAGTCTATTTCAACTTTCCAAAAACCGCTATCCGAATAGACATAATTCACAACTACAGTGTCTAAACCTAAAGCTCCAAAAAGTTTAGCTGATTTTTGGTCAGCGCTTGTTTGAGCATCAGTAAAATTATCTAATCCTGGCAATGTGGAAATTGAGCTCCCCCATTTGTATCCTTTATAGCCAAAATCCAAACCAAGATCTAGATTCATATCCTCATCGATATTTATACTTGATTGTTCATTTAAAGCTGTCGTATCAACAACAGTATTCGTTGTATCAGCTGCATTTTCAGCAACTTCATTTTGTGCAATTAATATTGAAAATATGTAAAGCGATAGTATAATGCGCTTCATTGTATTCCTTACCTCGTTGTTTTTGGTTGCGCCTGAATAAGAAAAAATACGAACTAGTAAATGCTAGAACAAGATGAAATATTTTATCTTAAAATTGTCCCGATACGATTAAATCGCGGCACCCATGTATCTAAATTCAATGACATATAAGCAAATAATGCTTCGCCTAATATATAATTTTCTGGTACAAAACCCCAGAATCTCGAATCGAGACTATTATCACGATTATCTCCCATAGCCCAATAATAATTCTGTTCAACTTCGTATTCTTTCAAATCCATAATGGGCAGCCCATCAAAAAACAATTCTCCCCGGGGCATGTTTCTGGACCATGGATTAAGCAAATCTCCATTGGGATAATAATCATCGAACACATCGTAAGATCCCTTGCGGCGATAAAGGTCAGATGGATCTCTCATAGTAAAATGAAACTCACCTACACTATTTTTTAGCTTTAGTTCATGGCCATCCATCAGCATTAATTGCATCACCAATAAGGCTGTTTCAGGCTCGATAGGAATTCGATCACCTTTTTTCGGTATAATTGTTTTTGTAAAATTATCTTTATTACCCTTCCCCATGAAAATATTTTGATCCTTCTGCTGTGTTGACGCTATGGGTAAAATAAATCGTCCATGTTCTGGAAGTTGAAACTCACTGCCGTTAATAAACACTTTACGATTTCTGATTTCCAATGTATCACCCGGTTCTGCTACACATCGTTTTACATATTTCACATGAGGATCTCGGGGATATTTAAATATAATAATATCACTTTGTTTTGGTTCTCTGTACTTGGGAAAACGGAAATAAGGTATATCAAATCCAATATCTGTGTAAGGAATACCAACCCAGTCCGGCGTGCGCATTCCATAAACGAAACGATTGCCAATTAAAAAATCACCTATCATGATCGTTTTTTCCATGCTTCCGGTCGGCACGATATACGCTTCAATCAAAGTGACCTTTAATAAAAAAGCCACGAGTATGATCATAAATAGTGATCGCGTTTCTTGTATAAATTTATTTTTGTTCATACGTGAAATTAGGAATGATTTAAAATACGAATTTCATTTATTCAAGTTCTATAGCCTTGAAATGTTTCAATTTGGGGCCATTTTTTCCGAGTCTTATTGCATAAACATCCAAACGTATATCCTTTTCTATTTCAAAATCCATAATGTATTTATCAATGGCGTTGCTTAATCGCTGCAATTTTACTTCATCAACTTGGTTTTCAATTCCCCCAAATGTTTTTCCTGCAGCCGTTTTTACTTCCGCAAAAACGATTTCATCGTCTTTTTCGGCAATAATATCAATTTCACCATAAGGAGCACTATGATGATTCAACGCATGGATTTTATATCCATTTTTGTAATATTCCATCGCCGCTAATTGTTCACCCCACTGCCCTATTTTGCGATTTTTCTGCAACCACGTAATGGTTGGCAAATTTTCACTTACCGGCTTGAAGGACTTTCTGTGAATGAGCGACGCTTTATGTTCGCGCAATTTTTCAAGATGGAGTTTTGTGCCATACCCTTTATGCTTTGCAAAGCCGTATTCAGGAAATATGATGTCATATTGTTCCATTATTCGATCTCTCGTTACCTTTGCAATGATTGATGCTGCGCGAATACAATCCACTTTATCATCTCCTTTTATTATACCTTCATTGGGAATAATTTGATTCGGAAGAGCAAAGCCGTCAACCAAGGCTTTGTCCGGTTTGGGATTAAGTGCTCCTAATGCTTTGTACATGGCTTTATACGTTGCTTGCAAAATATTGATTTTATCAATTTCCTTAACATCAACGATTCCGACTCCAACACTCATAGCATTTTTGTTTATTTCGTCAAATAATTGTTCCCGTTGTTTAGCTGACAGTTTTTTAGAATCAGTCAAACCTTTTATGGAGTGGTTTTCCGGCAAAATAACCGCCGCTGCAGTTACCGGCCCTGCCAATGGACCTCGGCCCGCTTCATCAACTCCTGCGATTATTTCCATAAGACTTCCGTAAATGTTTCACCGTCAGACCTTAACCAGAGAGCGCCGTCCGTATCCGTTCGATGAATATCTATATTTCGTTCTTCTAATCTTTCCATTACAATTGAAGATGGATGTTTGAATTTATTTTTCCTACCTACCGAAACAACAGCGATATCAGGTTGGATGAAATCCAACAGGGATGTTGTCGTACTTGTGATTGATCCATGATGAGCGACTTTTAAAACGTTTACATTTAGCATATTTTCATATGGAAGCAAAAATTGATCCCCTTCATACTCCAGATCTCCGGTAAATAATACGCTGGTTGCTCCATAGGATAATTTAAAGACAATACTTGCATTGTTTACATTATGCTCTGAAACAGCGAAAACTGAATCTGGCGCTAAAAATTCGATTATTACGTTGTCAGATAATTTCATTACTTCTCCCTGGTGGGGATGACTAACGTAAACTTCGTTTTTGTCTGCTCCTCTTATAATTGTTTTATATGTCCAAGATTTATATGGAATGAACGAATCCAAAAGGGTGTCAATTTTAACCTCATTTATCAGATTTACTAAACCGCCAATATGATCGCTATGGGGATGACTCATGACAACCCAATCGAGTTTTTCAATGTTTAAATATTTTAAAACAGGCATGACAACTTCAGTTCCCATATCTTCATATTGATTCCGCTGACCGGCGTCAATGAGCATCGTTTTATCATTGGGGAAAATAATTAAGGCTGCATCTCCTTGTCCCACATCCATGAAAATAATATCCATCTTTTTCTCATTTATTACCCATTTCCAAATAAGCAAATTGCTCACAAGCAACAAACTTAATAGACCAAATTTTCTCCTTTGGCTATTACAAAGTAAGACGATAGATAAAATAATCAATAAATAGAGTAATATGTGAAATGGTGAAAATGTCAATTGAAACGAACTGTATTTTAAACCGGAGAATGAATATGTCATGGTTGTTATGATTTTTGCTATTAACCACGCTGTATTTCCAAGAGCATAGCCGATACCAGGTATCCAGTTTAAAAATAAAATAGCAAAGCCAATTCCCACTAACAATCCGATCAATGGAACGATGAACACATTGGCAATCAATGCTACGACTGGAATTTTCCCAAACACAAATGACGTTAATGGCAGCGTGCCTATTTGAGCTGCAAATGAAACCAGGAATAAACCCCAAACAAAACGGATAATAGTATTTTGGATGTTATTAACTCTGATTTTTTCAGGTAGCGTTTCATTCAACCAATTATAAAAGAAAACGATTGATATTACAGCGAGAAAACTCAATTGAAATCCAAGATCAAAAAGATCCAATGGGTTGAAACATAGAATAATAAATCCCGCAACAGCAATAATATTCCAAATATTTACTTGTCGATTAACCACAGGCGCCAATATATAAAGACCGGCCATTATTGACGCCCGCACAACACTGGCTTTGCTTCCCGTAATCAAAACAAAAATGCATAATCCTAAAATGACAACAATCCTGTCCCAACCCCATGGAAGTCCGAGCATATTTTTTAGTAAAAGCAAAATGATAAGCACGTATCCTACATGCAATCCGGAAACAGCCAAAACATGAATAACCCCCGTTTCTGCAAACGAATCTCTAATGGATGGCTCAACATCCGATTTATCACCCAATATCAGTGCACTCAATAAATCACCGGCAACACCCGGTGCATACTCTTTAAAAAAGTCTCTAATTTTATCACGAACTTCAACAATGATTTTGTTGAGCTGAAATGCTTCATTTTGATCAATACGAATAACATAATGATCGTCAGCAAAAATCCATCCATATATATTCTGACGATTATAATAATTCAAAAAATTGAACTCTCCGGGATTGCGCACAGCGCGAATTTCTTGGAATCCACCCACACTTGAAATCGTATCACCGATTTCGCAAGACAATTGCTTCTTGTTAAAAAACCAAACATCTATTTCATGATGTTCAGTCAAAGAAATTTTATATTTATATCCCTTTTTCGTTGATTGTATTTCCATTACTTCACTACTGAATGGAATCGTCGTTTCGTGTAATTGATTTGCAGTTAACCGTTTTGTACTCATTTCTGATATTTCATGAAACATCATCTGCCAGCCAAATGATGCAGTGCAAAATAAAATTCCGCTTACAAAAAATATATCTCCCTTTATAAATAATAACCCAATTCCTATTACCGCAATGAATAAAGGAAGTATAATTGATATGTCAGTTCCTCCAAGAAACAATCCAAGAATGAATGAAACTGTAATATATATGAATGGACTACTTTTGAAATTTTTAATGAAGAACATATTGCAGTAAATTTTAATTATCTTTACGAAAAGCCGTTTGCCAGTCTGGAAACAGTCATGTAAACTTGGCATCAAATTTTAATCAAATCAAGGTAACTATGAATAGAACAAAAGCAGGTATTATTTCTTTCGCAATCATCCTGACATTATTAATGTTATTTGGAACAGAATTTTTTGAAGGTGTTTGGTCGTTTCCAACATTCTCTCCCATTCCACTCATGATATTCGCCCTCGTGGGAACAGGAATTTATGCGACTATAAAATTGGGATTCCCTCAACTTCGATATCTTAAACACGGAATCAATGTAACGCGCGGTATTTATGACAATCCTGAAGATGAAGGTGATTTAAATCACTTTCGCGCATTAACCACTGCATTATCAGCAACAGTGGGAATTGGAAATATCGCCGGTGTTGCCACTGCTCTCTATTACGGCGGACCCGGTGCGTTATTCTGGATGTGGGTGACAGCATTTTTTGGTACAACATTAAAATACGCTGAATGTTCTCTTTCGTTGAAATACAGGGAAATCAGAAGTGATGGCCATACAGCCGGCGGCCCCATGTATACGATTGAACATGGGATGGGAAAAAACTGGAGATGGATGGCGGTAGCATTTGCCAGTTTTGCAATCATTTGTTCATTCGCCACCGGTAATGCAATCCAAGCATTTACTGTTTCAGATCAAATATATTCAGAAATGTCACAGTTCCTGGGGACAGAGCATTTTCTAACGCTAAAACACCATGTATGGACCGGATTCGAACTTTCAGTCCAACAAGTGATTAATGGAATTCTGCTTGTAACCGTGATTGGATTGGTTATCATCGGCGGTATTAAACGCATCGGACATGTGACCGGTTATCTTGCACCGATTATGGCAGTCATTTATGTGGTTGCTGCATCTTTAATATTGTTGGTCAATATTGACAAAATAGGCGCAAGCTTTGCATTAATCTTTAAAATGGCCTTCAATCCACCGGCAACCATCGCCGGAACCGGCGGCGGAATTTTATTAACCATGCTCTGGGGTATAAAGCGAGGATTGTATTCCAATGAAGCGGGTCAGGGAAGCGCAGCCATTGCACACTCCACAGCAAAAACAAAATATCCTATCAGAGAAGGATCTGTCGCCATGCTGGGTCCATTTATTGATACGTTGATTATTTGCACATTAACGGGACTTGTCATCATTACAACCGGCGCCTGGCAGCATACACAATTCTATATGAATATTACGGATCCCGTGAGTCAGCAAGTAAAAGATATTCTGAACGTGGGTCTATTCAACAGCAGTCTTCTCACGTCTTATGCTTTTAAAGAAGGCCTGGGATTTCTTTTCAGTTTTGGAGATAAAATCGTAACTGTTTCTGTATTATTGTTCGCTGTTTCAACAGCCATCAGCTGGTCATATTACGGTGATAGATCCACAGTTTATCTTTTTGGTGAAAAAGCTATTATGGCTTATAAATGGGTATTTCTATTGTTCGTATTTATTGGAGCCATTGCAGAATTGGAAGCCATCTGGGCATTTGGCGATGCAGCCCTGGGAATCATGACTTTTCCCAATCTCATTTCCATTATTTTTCTTTCGACTGCGCTCAAGGTAATGACAAAAGATTATTTTAGTAAGGAACATGTTCCCTATAAGAAATAATTTACTTATAATAAAGGCTAGAGCCACAATTTTTCATAGTTTTAATCTCTGATTTAATAAAAGGGTAAGTTGTAATACTTACCCCGTCCTTCAGGACGGGGATAAAAAGACTATATTATTTTGGGCTTCAGCCCAAAATAATTGGCTCAAGGAGTTGGGCTAAAGCCCTATTCTTTTCCGATTGTAAGTCCCTACCTGGAAAGGTGGGGTAAGTGAGATGGAAAATTAAAATGTGGAATACTACATGATCTATCTCTTAAGTTTTTTAGGTACAGGACATTGTGATGAACCAATTGAAAAAGTCTTATCAAAACCACATCATGGATGTGGCTGAAAATGCTGCTAAAAAAGCCGCAGAAATTATTCTAACTGCCCTGAAAACTCCCCGGGTTGCAGATTTTAAGGGAAAGACGGATCTTGTCACGAAAGCAGATCGGGATGCCGATCATATCATTCGGGAACACATAGAAGCTGAATTTCCCGAACACGGTATTCTGGCTGAAGAATCCGGCTCCACCCTTCCCCATGCTGGCTTTCAGTGGATCATCGACCCTTTGGACGGTACAACCAATTTTGTCCATGGTTTTCCCTCATTTGCTGTTTCCATCGCTTTGCATTATAAAAATGAGCCAATAGTCGGCTGCATTATCGAATTGCCCGTTAACAACATTTATACTGCAATCAAAGATCAAGGTGCATTTTGCAATGGAGAAAAAATATCCGTTTCGAAAACGGATGATTTAAGTCAATCCCTTTTAGTGACGGGATTCGGTTATGAACATGGAGAAGTTTGGGAAAGGAACATGAAATTATTCAAACATTTCACAGACATAACCCAAGGTGTCCGGCGATTGGGAGCTGCCGCTGTGGATTTATGCCATGTGGCCAGCGGTAAAGTAGACAGTTTTTGGGAATTTGATTTGCATCCCTGGGACTCTGCCGCCGGTATTTTAATCGTTACCGAAGCAGGTGGAAGCGTCAGCAAAATGGATGGTTCGGATTATGATATAAACGATAAAGAAATTCTTGTTTCAAATTCGTTCATTCATAAGGAAATGAGTATCATAATTACTGAATTTGATAATACTTGAATATGGTGGAGGGCAATATTAGTTTTT
>JACNLB010000026.1 GCA_014381755.1 Fidelibacterota bacterium
TGGATTGATGTGAATAAACCTTTGATCGCGATAAATCGGAATGGTATTGGGAATTTGGTTTAACCTATTTTCTTTCTACCCAATAGTTTGGTTCTCTCTGCAAATGCATAACCGCCAATACATAAATATGTTTCTCGTCAACCGAATATAGTATTCCAAAGGGAAAACGATGAACTAAAGAACGGCGAATATTGTCATCTACAATTTGCCACCCATTTGGGAATTCAATAATCCGATGAAGTGTATTAACTATGCTCATGGCAAAATCTTCACCCAGACCTTCTTCCAAATCGTTGTAATAATGAATACTTTCTACCAATTCTTCTTCTGCATCCGGGTGAAAAGCAATAGTCATTTTTTAAATAAGTTTTCTAACTTTTGCATTACTTGTTTCATTGGAATTGTATCAACTTTTCCAGATTGAATTTCTACTAATCGTGACTTTGCAACTCGAATCCATTCTTTCTCAATATCATGGTTTGGTGGATTTATACTTTCTAAAATTATATCTGCCAGTTTTAGTCGTTGTTCAATGGGTAGCGAACTCACTTCTTTTGTTAATTCTAATGTTGTCATTTTAATTATCCTTTTCAGTTTGACTCATAATTTACTCATAATTTTATAATTACTTTTCTGCAATATTGACACTGTTAAAACCGGAATGCTGGATTGAAAAAGATGGATTGATGGATAAATAGATGGTTGGATTGATGGGAATAAACCTTTGCGAAAGCTCCGTGCTTCCGCAAAGTTGGGTTTTGGGGGAATTAATCTTTGCGGAAGTTTGAAACTTTCGCAAAGACACCTTTTCCAGTAATCCATTCATCCAACGCTTTGCTAATCCAATAATCCAATATTCCATTATTCCAACTCTTCAACCAATTCTTCCACCACATCGAATAAATCTTCTGCCATACCATAATGAGCCACATCAAAGATGGGGGCATTTTTATCCGAATTAATGGCAATGATTGTGGATGAACTTTTCATACCTTCAATATGTTCGGGTGCGCCGGAAATGCCCAATGCAATGTAAACCTTCGGCTTCACTTTCATGCCGGATTTTCCCACTTGATGGGCTTTTGACATCCAGCCTGCATCCACCAATGGACGGGAACAGGCTAAATCAGCATCCAATACTTCGGCTAATTCTTCAGCCAATTCAATATCATCTTTGCTTCCGATTCCGCGACCCACAGCCACAAGAATGTCACTTTGCGTAATATCCACATCGGCTGCTTCCGGTTCAATGAGTTGCTTAAATCGAATTTTCCCATCACCTGATTCTGCAGAAAAATCTTCTACGGATGGAGATCCGGCACTTTTGCCTGTTTCTGCATTAAAGGCACCCGCTAAAACCATGGCCACAGCAGACCCATCCACATTCGTTACCACATTCATTTTTCCGCCATACATGGAACTTGTGACTGAAAATCCACTCCCGCTTGCACTCATATCAGCACAGTAAGAAACTGTTGGCATATTTAAGGCTGTAGCGACTGAATTTGCGATATCCATTCCCATGGATGTGGAGCCCACCATCACCAATGATGGCGATTTCGCACTGACCACAGATTGCACAGCAGACGCATACGATTCCGGATTAAAATCATCACTTCCACCAACCGAAATAACAAAATCGGCTGCGCCTAATTCTCCGGCTTTTCCACTCATGCTACCAAATGTAACTGCAACACATTGTCCCCCGGCTACGCCTGCTAATTCTTTTGCCTTTCCCAGCATTTCAAATGTAATGTCCTGGAATTCGCCTTTTAAATGTTCTGTTATGACTAAAATATCGCCCATTAGATAACCCCTTTATCTTTTAAAACTTCGATTAAATCTTCCACATCATCCAGCATTTCTGCTCCGGACCCTTTCGCTGGTGGCGCCATGCTTGCAACGCTGCTTCCGCTCCCCGAACCTAAATCTCCCATGGATACTTCTTCGATGGATGCAGTCTCTTGCACTTGGCGAATTTTGCTCACCGGTGCATATCGTGGTGCTTGCTTCGCAGCTTGGATTCCCAATACTGCCGGCATATCTACTTCAAATTCGCCCATCATCCCGCCTGAATATTCTTTGTGAACCACAGCCGATCCACCGGACACACTCACACCAGAAACAACACTCACGCAGGGAGCTCCCAAATAACTCGCCACAATCGGTCCCAGTTGACCATCTCTATCATCCACAGATTGAACACCGGTAAATACCATGTCAAATCCTTCTGAACCCAATGCATTGGCAAATGCTTTTCCCAGTTGATGACTGTCACCCGGATTTCCACCGGTCAATTTGACGGCTTTATCCGCACCTTTTGCGATGGCAGTAAAAAGCATTTTATCAGCACCATCACTCTCCACAGCCATGGCAACCACTTCATCCGCAGCACCACTTTCTTTTAAAAGAATGGCTTCTTCTAATGCATGGTCGTCAAATTCATTTAGTTTAAACTTTATATCTTCCGTATCTAATGCTTTCCCGGAAGCATCCACTTCCAAGTCTTCCACCAAATCGGGAACTTGATTTAAGGGAACTACTATTTTCATTTTTTCTCCTGTTTTTTGCTACCAAAACACGAAGGCACAAAGGATTCTTTTCAAAATTTTTCTTTGTGTCTTTGAGCCTTTGTGGCAATGTTACTTATGTTTCTAAAAAGTTTTCAAAAAGGTTTCTGTATTCATCCGGTATGGGAACAGCTTTCATTGTGTCTAAAGATACTGCGACAGTGGTTACATCTGCTGTAAAACACAGTTCTCCGTCTCTTTTTCGTCGAATTCGATAATTGAATATCAACGAACTCTTCCCAATATTTTTTATCCCTAATTTGATAATAGCTGTATCTCCATAAACTAATGGTGCTTTAAAGTCACTGGTTACTGAAACGGTGGGAAAACCCAATCGCTTTTTTGTAATTAGATCAGGGTAAGACACATGAGCAGCATCATCAAAAAAATCTTCAAATGCAGCATGGCATAAGTGAAAAAATTGCGGGTAGTACACAATACCTGCCCCATCCACATCATCAAATCGAATTTTTTTAACTATAGTAAATGCCATTTAAAAAACTGGATTGGTGGATTGGTGGATAAATGGAGCGTTACTGTAAGACTTTGCGAAAGTTTCAGACTTCCGCAAAGATTGTTTTTCAATCATCAGGAATTCCATTATTCCATCACTCCAATTGTTATTATCGTGTTTTTTGAACATAAAAATGTCTCGTTAATTTTTCTTCTCTGATTTCCAATAATTTTTGTCCAGTCGACCTGCACCAGGCTTCAATATCGGGAACAGCTCATGGATGAGAACTGGTTAATTGTAAAATATTTCCAATGGATAACTTTTTCATGGCTTGCCAAGAACGAATTACCGGCATACCCATGCCACAATCACCCGTTTCAATATGCATATTCACTTTATAATTCTTCCCTAATTTATTCATTTCTCGGACCGCTTGGATTAATGGATTGTTGGATGAATGGATTAATGGACTTCATTTATACAACTCCATAATGTAATTCTTTATGGCAATTAGGACAAACCGCCATTGCGTTTTCAACAGTATCTTCCCCGCCTTTCGAAAGCATTATTTTGTGATGAACTTCTAAATATGGTGAATTATCAGATTTCCTATTAAACGGTGCAAATTCATTACACTTTTCACATATTCCATTTGCTCTATCTAAAACACTTACAATTACATCATAATTCCTATTGTAACCACGCTGGATTTTTAGAATGGATTCCGGCATTTTTGATGCTTTAAGAAGTCTATCTTGTCGAGCATCTTTCGAATCTTTTCTTGAATTATTGATTCCTACATTAAGGTTTTTTTCATAGTCATCAGCAATAATACTTTTTGTTGATGATTCAATCCAATCGGGTAAAATATTGACATAGGACCAACCACCAGACCTTGTCCTTGTTTTAAGGGGTAGATTATCATCTATTTTAAGAAAGTTTTGGACAGGTATTGGAATTTGTAGTTTCGTTAATTCAATGACTGAAATTAGGTTTATACATTTTTTCCCATCGTCTACAGTCAAATATATTTCTGTTTCTTTGGGTTGAAACTCTTTTATGTGTTTATTAAGTAGAATCATTCTTTTCTTATTAATATCATTCTTATTTTCCCATCCTATTATTTTTGCCTTGTATGATACAATTGGTAGGGAAGATGTAGTTGATATATATAAAGAAATTGGATTTTGCGGTGTTGGTATAACTGATTTCTTCCAATTGATTTTATACGGGGAATACGGTTGAAGATAACACAGAAGGTTATCGTTCTTTTTTTGTGCATCAACTATTTCAGTTAATACAGTTTCATAAATACCGTTTATATAAAGAGCGTAATTCATCACTGGCATTTATTTTATAATTGTCCAACTTTGCGGAAGTTTGAAACTTTCGCAAAGAAACCGTTTCCCATTAATCCAAAAATCCATCAATCCATTACTCCGGTTTTTTCTCCCATACAATAATCCATAATTTCTATAATATCCATGACAACCAATTTGCCAT
>JACNLB010000025.1 GCA_014381755.1 Fidelibacterota bacterium
TTGAAAAACATCGTATAATTTTATACAACCATCTTCGGAATAAATTAATTCTTTTGCTCTTAATGTCTTTAAGGCTGAATTAACCGTGCTTGCAGATCCAAGATTATATTTTTGGATAAATTGGTTTGAATTGGGTTTTTCCACCGCCCCTTCCATGGCGATGCCCTTAAGCAACTTAAATTGTTTGCGGGTCAGAAGATTGCGATAATTCGCATATAAGGCGCTTCTCGATTCAATAATTTCACTCTGAATTTCTTGCAAAACAGTCGTATTTATATCTTCAATTCCGTTCCCCCAAACTGTATTAAACAAATACTGCACATAAAATGTATGATTATCCGCCCAATTTAATCCCAATTCAACGGTGGATTTATGAATGGTTTTTCCCGAATTCGAAAAATGATTCATTATAAAATCACAATATGTTTCAGGATGAAGTCTTTCCATGTGCATCAATTCTGCACTTTGATAAAATGGGCGGTTATAATTGCTGAACATAGCTTGTAATAGACTGGATTTGCTTCCTGAAAAAATGAACGTAACATTATTTAAATGTTGAATATGAGATCGTAAAAAGGCTTCCACTCTTTTTTCGGGATAATCCGTAATGCGCTGAAATTCATCAATTGCAATAATGACGGGCTTGTCTAAAGATTCCAAGTAATTCAATACAGATTCAATACTTGTTTTACTATCTTGGTCGTTATGTGTATTTAATTCTATTTCGGGGTATCCCGTGTTGGGATCAAATGTGATTGTTGGCCTTAATTGTTTTATAAAATCTATCAATTTTCCATAAACAGACTTTTTTTGCCCTTTAATTAATCCATTTATTAACGTATTTAAGAAATCGTTCAAATTGTTTGTTTGATCAATATCGATATAAAATAGATTGAAATTATTTAATTTTTTCAACTGATAAAAGACGTGATGAATTAAGCCGGTTTTTCCCATACGTCTTATAGCATAGATAACCAGATTGCGCTGATTGGAAACAGCATTGATACATTTTTTTGTTTCTTTTTCACGGTTACAAAAGAGCGATGGTTCTTTATACACGCTGATAAGGAAAGGATTCATTTTATTATTACGATTTATTCGTTACGAACTATTCGGAATATATAGTAGAATAAGGTCTGCAAACAAGGTGAAAACATGGGGTATTGAGAATTGACTTTTAAATTGACTATTTACTATTGATAATTGAGAATTGAAAAATTTAATTCTGGATTAGTGGATAAATGGATTGCTGGATTAATGGCCTCCCTACGCTTCGCCTTCGGGAGATCCGATTATTGATTGAATGGATGAAAAAGAGTCCTTGAGTTGGATGAGTTTGTCACAAGTTATGTCGCGTGATTGTCGCAAGTTAATATAACCAAATTAATCTTCAAGCAAATTTCATTCTACTACTTCCCAATAGCCTGTTTTATCACTACCTATTCGTTTTATAATCCCCAATTCTTTTAATTTTTGGATATTGCGCATGACAGTTGTTCTATCTTTTTCTATAATTTGTGCAATCTCATTATATGAGATATTTGAATTGTTTTGCATTGCTTTTACAATATCTTTTTGTGTTTGATTTACAGGTGCATTTACAGGTGCATTTACAGGTGCATTTACAGGTGCATTATCAATTCCCAAGGGTACTATAGTGATAAAAATATCTTCTTCATTAAATTCAATTTCTTCACTTCCAGAATATGGCTTTGAATATTTATACACTTTACGGATTCCTGTTCCCAACTCTTCGCTGTGTCCTATTTGTGTAAAAATCCGTGCAATATCCGGGTTTTTGGGGAACGGTTCAAAATTATTAGGAGTTAACTTACCAAAAAAATGTGCTTTATTTGCATTTTTAGCAATGACTTTGTTTTTGTATATGATAAATGTGGAAGGATATGCATTGATATACTCCCTATGAATAAGCATATTGGCGATAATCTCCCGAAATATTTTATCGCGTAATGATATTCTTTGTGTGCCTTGTAGGTAGAATTTATCAGGCAAATGCTTTTCCACAAACGCCATTAATTTATCGTAACTCTCTATTAAATTGTCTCTAATATTTTCCCGGTCATCATAACGGTCAATATCGTTTATTCTTACAAGTGCGTCCACTTTGTAATGGGGTATGATGCTGTTTATCACTTCGGGTTTACCAAAAAGCAAGGCAGCCGTCAGAGTAAACCCTTCTTTTCCGGTATGATAATCATGTCTATATAATCCTGATATTAAAAAAAATTCTTGATTACTTAAATTATTCCATGGGTGGTTGGAGCGATTTATTTTAATCAGTTTTCGTGTTCTTTCAACAATACCATCAGCGAAATCACTTTCTTTTAAAAAAGGATAAATTCGGTTTTCAGAATATTCATTGGATTTTCTTCTATAGATATTTTTTATTTGATCATCTGTTTTGAGTTCATAATCTCCGTCAGAGCTTCTATCATAGATTTTTCCGTCTGTTTTATGCACTTGAGAAGAAATAGGCACAAAAATATAAATCAGCTTTTTCTCTTTATAATCAACAATTTTGGGTTCAAGTAAAAAAGAAGGAAATAGTTTCTGTGGATTGTTGCTTAAGTTGCCTATTTGCTTGCATAATTCTTCAATCTTATTTTCATCAATACCATTAATTTTCTTGTCATCACTAATCCCCAACAAGATTTCGCCACCCGTTTTATTCAAGAAAGCACATATCGTTTCAAATAAATTATTAGGCAATTTATTTTTTGCTTTCTTAAACTCTATCCGAAGACCTTCGCCTTTTGAAATTGTTTTTTTAATTTTACTATTAGTCATTAACAGGACGGGAACTACCGTAGTACGATTGAAATTGACTATTTACTATTGAATATTTTAATTCTGGATTAGTGGGGAAAACTCTGGATTAGTGGATAAATGGATTGCTGGATTAATGGGGAAAAAAAAGAAAAAAACTAGCCATGAACGAGGGAATTGATAATCATGTAGAAATAGTTCCGCTTCGCTCCCACGATAAATTGATAATTGACCTTAATATTGACTATTGATTATTGAAAATTGATAATTGAAAAAAAGAATAAAGCCACCAGCCTACGCCAGACAAGAAGGCTACGTCTCGGCAGGCAGAGAAATGATTAAGGGAAAAAGAAAAAGAAAAAAAGGGTTCAAGTGTGAAAGTGTTTGCGTGCTTTAGAATTGATAATTGAATATTGATAATTGACTATTTGGGAAAAGAAAAACATGAAACGAAGACCGGAAACCGAAGTAAGGAGGCTAGGATATAGAATCAATTTTATCTGTTACCCACGTGCGATATCTAATGCAGTTTGTCTTTATTTTATCAGCTTGTTTCTTTGAATACACTTTACCGCCGTAAGCCACTTTCGATTTTTCTCCGAGAATTTTTCCCAAGCGATTAAGTGCTGTTTTATCCTCTTTAGATAAGAAAAGAGTCTGCTCAACAAGATAAATAACCTGCGTATGATCATCCCCGGCACTTTTAACACTACCCGCTTTAATTGTTAAGGCATCTGTGTAAGCTATAGCTGCGTGAACAAATAAAATAGATGCGGATGTCCACAGTTCATTTTCTTGATTGTTCATTGCTCCTCTGTAATACTCTTCGGCGACAACATAATATTGTTTCCATTGGCTTCTATCCACAGACTTTTTTGATAATTTTTTTGGTGTCATCGAGGCTTGGTGCCTGCTAATGGGATGTGATTTCGGATAACATCATTTATTAAATCGCGGTACTCTTTACTGTTTTGCCATTGATCCAATGTTAAAATAACAGGCGAAAATGATAATCCGAATTTCATATAAATATTCTGATTCCATTTCATTATAAGATTTTCTAATTGATTCACACTATTTTCATCATTAGCAACGATGCATACATCAAGGTCGCTTTCTTCTGTATCTGTTTTTTTAGCTACACTCCCATAAATGCACGCCCACACACACTTCCCGTGTAAATCTTTCTTTAATATTCTTTTAAGCATGGGTAAATATTCATTCTCAAGTGTAAAAAGAGCCGAAAGAGCGTGTTTGTTAAAATAATGATTTCGGTTAAGTCTAAATAATTTTGTTTTACCTGACCCCAGATTTTCAATCAAGTTTAATTGCTCTAATCGTAGAAGCGATAATCGACATGTTCTATCGTTAATTCCCGCACGGCGAGCAGTCTCCCTTCCATTGATACCTTGATTTAATTGATTTAAAACACGCAAAATGGATATATGACTGGGAGCAGCCAAAATTTTTTGCAATGGGTATTGTGTAAATGAATGCTTCATAGTGAGTAAATTACTACTCATTTGCGTAATATACTACTCGTAAATTGATAATTGACTTAGTAATTGACTATTTACTATTGATAATTTACTATTTGGAAAAAGGAATGAGTCGGGGAGTCTGAAAAAATTGATTATTTACGATTGATTATTGAATATTTTAATTCTGGATTAGTGGATAAATGGATTAGCGAAGCGCTGGATTAATGGCCTCCCTACGCTTCGCCTTC
>JACNLB010000060.1 GCA_014381755.1 Fidelibacterota bacterium
CTGTATCTTACCAATACAAAAAAGAAAAGCGAATACAAGAATATCAAACCAGTTCTAGCATAGTATGCTAGAAACAATAAATTTACACTTCTGTTAGGTCTATATGTGCATTGAATGAAGAAGCACAAAAACGGGGAATTGACTTGAAAATCATGACAACATTTGAAGCGTGTAAATATCTTGAATCAAAGGATGAACAGGCGAATGCCGTACTGCACCTTACGTGTTAAAATAAAATTGATAAGTAATTAAGGGAAATAGATTTTATTATTTATTTTGATTTTAATGGTATTATTATAATTTTTTATTTATTTTTATAGCCTTGATCTAGGCAATCAAATAACATTAATAAGATCCTTTAGGATCTTAATGAAGGAGGAAGCATGATAAAACGAATAGTGATTCTATGCATAAGTATATCCGTTTCGGGTATTCTACAGGCACAGTATAATCCAGATAACCACGTTGTAACTATTTCCAAGTATTACCTAAAAGCTATGAGTGATATTGAAGATGGTTCAAGAGAAGAACGAACGGAGGTATTTGAAGAAGAAGCAAAAAAGATGAATCCGCTAAAAGAAAAATTGATCAGTTCTATGGTATTAGGTCATTACTGGTCAGGTACATCTAATGAAGTTGTGGAACTCAATGAATGGGCATCCATTGCTGATGCAGATGAAACGATTAAGGCTACAGGTGAAACACGGAAAAAAGCATGGCGAAAGGATGAAGACCGGGAAGAATTCATGGCCAAGTTTAAAAAATATTGGGTCGGAAAACATACGGATCTTCAAATTCTAGAATTGAATATGAATAGACTCAAAAGATCTTCTCGTAAACATAAAGATGATACGTTTGTTACAGTGGTTGAATATACTCTTGTTCCTATTTCAGATGTTGAAGATGGTTCTGCTGAAGAACGGGAAGAATTGCTACAAACTCATTTTGATAATATTGTCAAAAAGGATGATACCATAATCAGTTATATGCAATTACAGCATTATTGGTCTGGTTCAGCCGGTGGTCCTGAAGGATGGCCGATCATTGTGATTACAGAATATGCCTCAATTGAAGATGCGTTGAATGAAGATAATTCTGATCTTTGGGAAGCTGCATGGCCTGATGAAGAAGAACGAAAAGCATTTGGTGAAAAGTTGTTCCCTTATTGGGGGTATGGCAAACATAAAGATATTGGTTTACATACAAAGAAGGTCAACTTAAGTAAATAATTAACACATATTATTGAGCAATAAAAAACCCCGCATTTAGCGGGGTTTTTTATTAAATTTTAAAATTTCAATTTCATTTAGATATATACTGTTTATTTTTACTGATTATTTCTTTTAAAAAACCTAGATTCAATCATATAATATGATTAAAAAAACATATACGTTATATTTATTATTTCAACTCTGTTTTGCTGCAGAGGGCGAACAAATTACATTCACCAGTGCCAATCCTTTTTCATTTTATCATGTGATAACGGATCTGGAAAACCAGGAGCCTCAAGAGGTATTTGGTATTCTGCGTATGCCGGAGAATGGAGAACATAAAAATTTACCTTTGGTAATTGGAGTGGCCGGCAGTTTGGGCTGGGGAGAACATAATTTCGAATATTTGCAGATGTATCGAAACATGGGTATAGCCACATTTGAATTGCAAAGCTTTCAAAGCAGGGGAGTGTTTTCCACGGTTGGTGAACAGGTGTCTGTTACAACGGCAATGATGATATTAGACGCTTTCCGCGCGCTGGAAAAATTGGTGGAAGATCCACGTATAGATAATGACCGTGTTGCCATTACCGGATGGAGCCTGGGCGGTGGTGTAACCCTATTCTCTGCATGGGAACCTTTAAAGCGTGCCATAAATCCAAACATATCTTTTGCTGCTCATCTGGCGTTTTATCCACCCTGTTTTATCGTGCCTGAAATCATGGACTTTACCAATGCACCCATCCATATTTTAATCGGTGAGTTGGATAATTGGACTCCCGCCGCGGCATGTGAAGAACTCGTTCCGCTCATGCAGGAGGCAGGTACCAATATCGATTTGACTGTCTATGAAGAATCCCACCATTCATTCGATCGTTCCGCACTACCCGTTATTGATGAGCACGGATATTCATTTACGGATTGCCGATTTGAAATGCGTGATGATGGCGTAGTACTCATGAATTTTATGGATATTCCCATGATAACTCCCATTTTGCAAAAAATCAGTTTTGCATTTTGTGCAGAGCGTGGACCTACATATGGTGGTAATCCTACCTCAAGAAAAGAAGCGTTTGAGTTTGCTAAAGGGTTCATGAAAGAACATTTATTAAGCGCAGAATAATTCAATTTAGTTTAGATTATAATTATGAAAAAATGGACGAGTTATTCTTCTGAACTGTCTGATGAAAATTTTAATGCAATAATCATAGGTTCAGGAATAAGTGGCCTTTCTACTGCAGCCCTATTGGCTCTGAATGGGAAACGCGTTTTAGTTCTTGAAAAACATTTCAAAATCGGTGGTTGGACGCACACATTTCGCCGTGACAATTTTGAATGGGATGTAGGTATACACTACATTGGTGAAGTACATAACAAGTGGTCTGCTGTTCGAAAACTGTTTGATCTCATTTCCGATTCTCAATTGAACTGGTCCCGAATGGACGAAAATTATGATCGAATCATTTTTCCAGATAAACATTATAATTTTGTGGCTCCCCGGAAACAGTTTGTGGAAGATATGATTGGTTATTTTCCAAAGGAAGAAAAAGCCATTCAAACGTATATGAATTATTTGGACGAAGCGGTAAAAAGTGCCAGGCCATATTTTGCCAACAAAGCTCTGCCAAATATACTTGCAAACGTCACTTACCCTTTTATGACGGGAAAATTCTTCAAATATGCTGACCGGACGACTTATGATGTCATTCATAGTCTGTCTGATAATCCAGAACTTCTTGGCGTACTTTCAGGACAATGGGGTGATCACGGACTACCACCCAAACAGAGTAATTTTTTTATGCATGCTTCTGTGGCTCGGCATTATCTTGATGGGGGAAATTATCCTATTGGTTCCTCTAGGCGCATTGCTGAAACAGTGACTGATGTTATTGAAGCTAACGGCGGTTATTTGGCAGTCAATGCCGGTGTGAACAAAATTGTTGTTCATAAGGGAAAAGCTATAGGCGTTGAACTGGAAAATGGTGATATGCTGGAAGCACCGGTCATTATCAGTAGTGCCGGTGTTGTGAATACGTTTGACAAACTTCTTGGGGATGATCGTTTGGGCAATTCACACCTTCCAGACCTTGGTAGTATTGAACAGACAGAAAGTTATGTCTGCCTGCATCTGGGGTTGAATAAATCTGCAGAGGAGTTGAATCTAGGCAAAACCAATTTTTGGATCTATCCCGGGTATGACCACGACCGAAATGTTCAAGATTTTATTAATGATCCTGAAAAGGATTTTCCAGTGGTTTATGTTTCTTTTCCGTCGGCAAAGGACGATGCCTGGGATAAAGATCACGCCGGCTTTGCCACGATAGAAGCGATCACTCTCGCCAACTGGGATTGGTATGCTAAATGGCAAGATCTGCCCTGGAAGAAGCGAGGAGAAGAGTATGAGAAAAAAAAGGAAATACTATCTCAACGCATTCTTGATGTTGTATATAAACACGTTCCCCAGGCAAAAGATGCCCTAGCTTATACAGAACTTTCCACTCCTTTAACGGTTAATTCTCTGGCGAATTATCAAAAAGGTGAAATGTATGGCATCAGCCATACTTCAAAGCGATTTCATCAAAAATGGCTGAGGCCCCGGACAAAAATTAACAATCTATTTCTTACCGGCCAGGATATTACCACTGTGGGTGTAACGAGTGCTCTCTTTTCAGGATTACTCACTGCTTCAGCGGTTTTGAGAAAAAATCTTTCATCAATGTTGAAGTAAGAAATAATTAATCGTTAAAATATATTGATAAATATCTCAAATTGAGATATATTATATATGCGTATAATAACTAGAAAACGGATTTATGATTTTGCTAAAAAGCACTCAAATAGTAAAAAAGTATTAAATGAATGGTATAACATTGTTGATAAATCAGACTATTCATCCTTTACAGATTTGCGGAAAACATTCCCAAGAGCTGATAAGGTACAAAATCTTACTATTTTTAATGTTGGTGGAAATAAGTATCGGTTGATTGCAGCAATTCACTATAATACAAAGTGTATTTTTATCCGACATATATTGACGCATTCAGATTATGATAAAGGAATATGGAAAAAGGACTTGAAATAAATATGTATCAATTTGAAACTAAAGAAATAGAAAAAGCCTGGCCTAAAATTAAAGGATTGGTTTCAGTTCCCCATACGAAAACACAATACAATAAGATGTTAAAATATCTGGATGATCTTATTGATGAAGTAGGAAACGATCACACTCATCCCCTTGCTGCATTGATGGAAACAATCGGAACACTCATAGAGATATATGAAGATATCAATATTCCAAAACCGGAAAGTGACCCCATTTCAATATTAAAAATGCTAATGCTTGAACATGGACTTAAACAGAAAGATATGAAGGAAATTGGCAGCCAGGGAGTTGTATCAGATATAATGAATAACAAAAGAACTTTAAATAAAAGACAGATTCAAGGCTTGACAAAACGATTTAATGTTTCACCAGCAGTTTTTATATAAAATGCGTAAAAGACTGAAAAACAAAAAACACAGCTGTGATATGTGTAAACCCCATAAAAGAAAATGGTCAAGCAGATGGACACCACAGGAAGAATCACTTTTAAAGATATATGAAAACACAATTCAGGATATAAAAAACGGACTATTTAAAGAAAAAAGCAACTATAAACATAACCAGTATGTGGAAAAAGAAATAATTCTATAGTATCTGTTCTCTGTAATTTCTCATCAAATTATTCATTTATTTAAACCAATTAATATTCAACTATGATTAATAAATACATTTTTAGAGAATACGATATTCGAGGAAAAGTAGCCGAAGATTTTCCGCCGGATGTGGTGGAAAGTCTGGGCAAGGGATTCGGTACATTAGTGAAACGTGCCGGCGGACAGGAAATCAGTTTGAGCGGTGATGTGCGCCTCACAACTCCGGATCTCATCGATCAGTTCAAAAAAGGAGTTTTGTCTACGGGAGTGGATGTGATCAATATTGGCATTTTACCTACGCCTGTGAATTATTATAGTATGTTTGAACTGGGCGTTTTCGGCGCAATGCAGATTACCGGTTCTCATAATCCACCGGAATTCAACGGCTTTAAAATGTCAATGGAATGTAAAGCTGTATTTGGTGAACAAATCCAAAACATCCGTAGAATAATTGAAAATGGCGATTATGAAACAGGAGAGGGGAGTGAGGTTAATCATAATCTCAAGAAAAAATACACACAGATGATCCTGGATAAGATTAATATCGAACGACGACTTAAAGTGGTCATGGATTGCGGTAACGCAGCCGGAGCAATCTTGGCTCCGGACATTTTCAAGCAGATGAACGTGGAATTGACTGAATTATTTTGCGATATCGATGGCACGTTTCCCAATCATCATCCCGATCCGACGGTAAAGGAAAATCTGGAGGATCTCATTGCTCTTATGAAAACGGGTGAATACGATATGGGTGTGGCTTTTGATGGCGATGCCGACCGTGTGGGCGTGGTAGATGAAACGGGTGAAATTATTTGGGCGGATCAGCTTATGTCCTTATTTCTTCCGGAAGTAATTCAAAATGAAGGAGACGAAATTTTATACGATGTAAAATGCTCACAAGCATTAGAAGAAATGATTGGTAAACATGGTGGTACTCCTGTTATGTGGAAAACGGGACATTCTTTAATAAAACAGAGAATGCACGAATTAGGCTGCCGCTTTGGCGGTGAAATGAGCGGACATATCTTTTTTGCAGATGATTATTACGGGTATGACGATGCGATTTATGTTGCTGCCCGTACAGTGCAAATGTTGAGCAGATCTGATCAAACACTTTCTGAAATGGTAGCAGAACTTCCCAAATATTATTCCACTCCTGAAATGCGGTTGGAAGCTGAAGACGACGAGGAAAAATTCCGCATAGCTAAAGAGGCAATAAACTATTTCACAGAAAATTATGATTGCAGTACAGTGGATGGAGTGCGCATTCGTTTTGGAGATGGCTGGGGCTTGGTACGTTCGTCCAATACACAACCTGTGATTGTGTGCCGGTTCGAAGCTGATACTCAAGAACGTATGGAAGAAATCCAGACACTCGTTATGGGAAAACTCCAGGAAATAGGTACATTAAAACTGGATGTCGGACACTAAATTATTCACCGAACTGCTGGACTTTATCCGTTCAGAAACAGATCGTCATCTGAAAAAATTGGATTTACCGGAAGAACCGGCTTATTTATACAATCCAATCCGATACGCATTAGCAGGAAAAGGTAAGCGACTACGACCGGTTCTGGTGCACCTATCCGGTCGCGGATTTGATGCAGATCCGGATGATCTCATGCATGCTGGAATGGCCGTTGAACTGCTGCATAATTTTACACTGATCCATGATGACATAATGGATCATGACGATACTCGTCATGGCAAACCGACTGTCCATAAAAAATATGGAACTGAAGCGGCAATTTTAACAGGTGACAGTATTTTTACACTTTCCCAATTGATCATAGGGCAAGTTCAATCCAACACTGTTCAGGCATTACAAGCCTTTAATAAAGCATCGTTAACTGTGTGTGAAGGGCAAGCTTATGACCTCCAATTTGAAGGAGATGCAACCGTTTCGCTGGATCAATACCTGGATATGATCAGCAGAAAAACAGGTGCTTTGTTAAGCCTGTGTGCAGAATTGGGAGGAATATTAGCTGAAAAATCAGATGATGTCTGTGCAGAACTTCGATCATACGGCCTCAATCTCGGTCGAGCTTTCCAGGTTCAGGACGATATTCTGGAAATTTTCAGTGATGAAGAAAATCTGGGTAAAAGCCTGGAAAGCGATGTAGCTGCAGATAAACAAACTATATTAACAATATTGGCCAGAAAGCACGATGGTTGGGATGAGATTAAAAACAGCGATGCAGACATTTCCACAAAACGGGAACGAATGCGGTCATTTTACATTGAAACAGGAGTTGAAGCACGAGCGCGAGAAATGAGTCGGGGGTATATCGAAAAGGCTAAAGATTCCCTGTCCGTATTTGCAGGAGAGCATAAAAAAATAATGGATCAATTCACAGATTTTGTTTTAAACAGGACACATTAATGGAAACACACACTCTCGATACACAAAACATGAAAAAAGCTATTTACGATTTTCCTGATCATTTAGTTCAAGCGATGGAAATAGGAAAAAAGTTCACTCCTAAAAATACGTTTAATGATATTCAAAACATTGTTGTGGCCGGTATGGGAGGTTCTGCAATCGGAGGAGACGTTTGCCAGGCTTTATTATCAAATGAATTAAATGTACCTCTATTTGTTAACCGCAATTATACTTTACCTAATTGGGTGGATAAACATACACTGGTCATTTGTTCGTCTTATTCCGGCAATACAGAAGAAACATTGTCTGCATATGAAGATGCTAAAGCAAAAGGAGCACACCTTTGCGGAATTTCTACCGGCGGTACACTCACTGAAAATCTTTCTGCTGATAATTCCGATGTCATCATGACGCCTGCAGGGCTACAGCCTCGAGCAGCTCTTGCTTTTTCTGTCGTTCCCATGCTGTATTTGTTCAAAGGTCAAGGATTGATTGGTGATTCTATTTTTGATGATATGTCAAAAACAGTTGAATTACTTCGCATTCAGCGTGATAATTACGCAACAGAAAATGCTGACAATCCAACATATACTTTAGCTAAATCAATCTATACAACACTTCCCATTATTTACGGTACATCAACAACGACATCTGTTGCAGCGCTGCGATTGAAAGGACAGTTCTGTGAAAATGCAGACATGCTTGCTTACCACAATGAACTGCCGGAAATGAATCACAATGAAATAGTTGGCTGGGAAAATAATGCTGATTTATTTGAACATATGAGTGTGCTTTGGCTCACCGATTCCAACGATATTGAACGGGTACAATTAAGACAAGAAATCACAAAACGAATTATAGAGGTGAAGAATAAGAATCAATACATGATATCAGTAGAAGGATCATCAGTACGAATTCGCCTGCTGCATCTGATTCATTTCGGCGATTGGGTAAGTTACTGGTGTGCAATTTTTCATGGTATTGATCCGTCTCCAGTTGATCCCATCATGCAACTAAAAGCAGAATTGTCTTCAAAGTAAAATAAAGCTATTGATCTAGGCTGATTTCAAAGTCTATATTGTCGTAAGGGTTTTCCACATATGATTGCTGTTAAAGTACATAAAATTTCATTCCATCCTCCCAGCCGGAGTTATGCTGTTATCCTTAAAGAAATTGATGGTGAACGACGGCTTCCTGTTATTGTAGGTGCATTCGAAGCACAATCTATTGCCTTGGCTTTGGAGTATATGGAAACTCCCCGCCCCTTAACTCACGACTTGATTGGAAATATAATAAAGGGGGTCGATGGCAACCTGAAAACGGTCAAAATTACCTCTTTAAAAGAAGGTGTATTTTATGCTCGACTGGAAATCAAAGGAGAAGGAATTGGCAATCGATCAATAGATGCACGCCCCAGTGATGCCTTGGCTGTGGCACTGCGCCTCCAATCCCCCATTCTGGTTTCGGATAATGTCATGGCTGAAGCAGCTATGATGCCCGATATTGGCAAAGAAGAAGAGGAAGGGCTAGAATCCGCGGACTGGGCACCATCTTTGAATTCTCTTGAAAAGAAATTGCAGGAAGCAATTGATGGGGAGCAATATGAACGTGCAGCTGAAATCCGCGATCAAATTAATGATATAAAAGCTTAATCCTGGAGAATATCCAAGGCATTTTGCGCTGCTGACTGTTCAGCAGACTTTTTTTCCATCCCAATCCCAGACGGATATATATCATCACCAATTTTGACATGGACCTCGAATAATTTCTGGTGATCCGGTCCGGATACATCTGAAATAAGAAATTTAGGGTTTTCGAAATTTTTTGCATGACAGAATTCGATGAGTAATCCCTTATAATTCACCGTTTTCCATGCTTCTGTTCTATGCTGCCAAATTGTTTTCATAATAAGGTTTTTGGCTGGTTTCATTCCACCATCTAAGTAAAGGGCACCTATGAGTGATTCGTATAAATTAGCTAATTGTTTAATGGCAACTTTGTCATTACTCAAATTTACAGTCGGCTCTACATTAAAATTATCTAGGAGATTCAGCAGGGAACCCATAGATGCTAAAAATGAACGCTGCACAAGAGAAGAACGCCTTTGAGTCAGTAATCCTTCATCTCCTTCGGGAAATTCCTTCATTAATTCTTCACTAACGATGATATCGATAACTGCATCGCCGAGAAATTCGAGACGCTCGTAATTGTATTTTGGATTTGCGCTTTTAGATCGGTGAGTAAACGCCTGATAAAGATATGTATAATCTCTAAACGTATAGTCTAATTGCTTTTCGAGCGAGGTGTATGTGGAAGAATTTCTATTAAATAGTTGCTTTAGCGACTTTAACATCGCCATACTAATCGTCCCATGCTCGTAGTACCAATACAGCATTGTGGCCGCCAAAACCAAATGCATTCATCATCACAGTATTGCATTCCAAATTTTGTGATTTATTTGGTACATAGTTCAAATCGCATTCAGGGTCTGGGGTTGTATAATTAATGGTAGGGGGGACTTTGTTATCCTGGAGTGCTTTAATGCAGGCAACGGCAGCTATGGCACCACTGGCGCCTAAAAGATGTCCCGTCATAGATTTAGTAGAACTTACTTTCAATGTATCAGAATGCTCACCAAAAACAGTTCGAATTGCAGCCGATTCAGATTTGTCATTGAAAGGTGTGGATGTACCGTGAGCATTGATATAATTTATTTCATCCGGTTGAGCAACAGCATCTGCAAGAGCAAGTGTTATAGCTTTTACCGCTCCTGCGCCACCTTCTGCCGGTTGGGTGATATGAAACGCATCATCCGTCGCTCCGTATCCTGCCATTTCTGCCAGAATGTTGGCATCGCGAGCTTGGGCGTGATCCAGAGATTCAAGTACGATCATTCCGGCACCCTCACCCAGAACAAAACCATCCCTGTCTTTATCAAAAGGTCTACTGGCTTTTTCCGGTTCATCATTATGAGTAGCTGAAAGTGCTTTCATATTTCCAAAGCCGGCGATGGTCATGGGTGTGACCGATGCTTCACTGCCGCCGGTAATCATTACGTCTGCTTCACCATATTGAATTTTACGAAATGCTTGACCGATTGCATCTGATCCGGATGAACATGCGGAAACAACAGTGTAATTTGCTCCCCGTAATCCAAATTTAATTGCAATCTGTCCCGCAGCAATATTGGCAATCATTTTAGGTACAAAGAATGGCGAAATCCGTCGAGCTCCTCTTTCCTGTAATACCTTATGCTGATCTTCCAGCGTTTGAATGCCGCCCACTCCACTACCAATGATTACTCCGGCTCGATCTAGATCAATGGATTCTAAATCCAATCCGGAATCGGTAATCGCTTCTGTTGATGTTACCAGTCCATAAATGGAAAAGGGATCAAGCTTCCGGAGTTCTTTTCTATCAAAATGATCTTCCGGATTGAAATCAGATAATTCACCCGCAATTTTGACATTGAAATTTTCTGTGTCAAAATACGAAACATTCTGTATCCCACTTTTCCCGGCTATAAGTCCGGACCAGAAATCGGCAACGGAGTTGCCGATGGGAGCTAAAGCCCCCAACCCGGTAATGACGACTCGACGTTTAGACATTTTTTATGATTTGCTGTCTATATACTCTACAGCTTTTCCAACTGTCGTGATGGTTTCAGCGTCTTCGTCAGGAATTTCGATACCGAACTCTTCTTCGAGCTGCATAATAAGTTCAACTGTATCGAGAGAATCGGCACCAAGATCGTCCATGAAATGGGCATCTTCTGTAATTTTACCTTCTTCCACGCCAAGTTTATCCATGACGACTTCTTTTACTTTATCCAGTGTTGCTGACATGTGTTTCTCCTTTATTAAGTCATGACAATTCCGCCATCGACGGCGATCGTTTGCCCGGTGATATAACCGGCCTTATCCGATGCGAGGTATAATGCCATATGTGCAATATCCTCCGGATTTCCTATCCGTCCCAGCGGTATTTGATTTTTTAAATCCTCTTTTACAGCATCGCTTAATTCAGCGGTCATATCCGTAGCAATGTAGCCCGGTGCGATGCAATTGACCGTTATCCCTCGAGAGGATAATTCTTTTGCGGTGGATTTTGTTAATCCAATCAGTCCTGCTTTTGATGCGGCATAATTGGCTTGTCCCGCATTACCGGTTATTCCCACAACTGATGAAATATTAATGATGCGGCCTGATTTTTGTTTCATCATCGTTCGCATGACTGCCTTTATGCCGTTAAACGCACCTTTCAAATTTATATCCAGTACCCTATCCCAGTCGTCGTCTTTCATGCGCATAATCAGTCCATCTCGCGTAATTCCGGCATTATTGACCAGTATATCCATTTGGCCATGTTCATCCACGATGTTTTTGATCAACACTGTAAACTGCTCGGATGAGGATACATCGCAGGCTGCTGCAGATGCACTTGGCAGAGAATCTGCTACTGCTTGAACATCATTTACATTACGACTTACGCAGACGACATGAGCACCGGCATTTGCTAAAACGGTGGCAATAGATTTACCTATACCTCGGGAAGCACCTGTGACCAATGCAACTTTACTTTTCAGATCAAGCATTTCCTATTTGCTCCCAGTTTTCCACGCCGCTGGTTGTCAATGATCGATTTATCCGTTTGCATAATCCTTGCAGTACGCGACCCGTACCAACTTCCATAAAATGATCAATTCCATTATTTGCCATATGTGTTATCGTTTGATTCCATAAAACGGGGTTTTCCAGCTGCGAGATCATTGCAAGCTTTATATCATCAGTCTGTGTGATCGGATCAGCAGAAACATTGCTATAAACAGGAATCATAGAATCCTTAATTTCGATTGAATCTATCATTTCTGCAAGTTGTTCCCTAGCACTTGTCATCAAGGGTGAATGAAAAGCGCCGCTTACATTCAAAGGTATTACCATCCTAGCACCGTTTTCCTTGGCTGCAGTCATGGCTGAATTTACAGCATCTATTTCACCTGAAATAACAACTTGACCCGGGGAGTTAAAATTTGCAGTAACGACTATTCCAGATATTTTATCAGTAACATTTAGTACTTCTTCATCTTCCAATCCAATAATAGCTGCCATTGTTCCGAGCTGGTCTTCTCCAGATTTTTGCATACTGTTAGCCCTGACTTTCACCAATTTAAGTCCTGTCTCAAAATCAAATGCTCCTGCAAGAGTGTAAGCTGAATATTCGCCTAAACTATGTCCTGCAGCGCTGACAGGTTTTGTTCCATTTTCCAAAAGTATTGAACCAATAATGACAGAAACGATGTATAAAGCAGGCTGTGTATATTGTGTTTGTTTAAGTGTTTCGTCTGGACCGTTGAACATAATATCCTGAATATCAACGCCCAGAATTTCATTGGCTGTTTCAAAATATGATTTTGCCAGGTTCGAATTCTCATACAAGTCTTGCCCCATACCCACTTTTTGTGATCCTTGTCCCGGGCAAAGAAAAGCTAGTCCCATGGAACATCATCCCAGCGAACTAACATACTGCCCCAAGTAAATCCTCCACCAAAGGCAGATAATAATAAAAGATCGTCTTTGGCTAACCGGCTCATTTCCACAGCTTCATCTATTGCGATTGGAATGGTTCCGGCTGTAGTATTTCCGTATCTGTTTATATTTACAAATACTTGATCTTCATGCAATCCGCAACGCTTTGCAGTTGCATCAATAATCCGCTTATTTGCCTGGTGAGGTATGAATAAATTTATATCATCCCCCTTTAGACCATTTTTATCTATAATCTCTTTACTGACATCAGCCATATTTTTTACGGCAAATTTGAAGACAGTTTTACCATCCTGAATGACATAATGCATCTTTTTTTCAATCGTGTCTTTGGATGCGGGTTGGACGCTTCCTCCTGCAGGTACGTTTAGGTATTTACTTCCACTCCCATCTGTATACAGGATAGAATCCAAAATGCCTATGTCACTATCACTTCGTTCTAAAAGGACACCACCTCCGCCGTCACCAAAAATAATGCACGTGTTTCGATCGGCATAATTAATGATGGAACTCATGGTATCAACTCCTATAACAATAACATTTTTATATTTACCCGATTCGATCATTTTTGCCCCGGTTTCCATGGCGTAAATAAATCCCGTACACGCTGCTACAATATCGAAACCCCAGGCATTTACAGCGCCGATTTTATCCTGAACCATAGCAGCTGTGGAGACGACAAGATAATCGGGTGTACTGGTGGCAACTAAAATCAGATCAATATCTTCAGCTTTTTTACCGGAACGAGCTAATAACTGATTAGCTATTTCCTTTCCCATATCAGAAGTGGCTTCGCCTTCTGCAACAAGATGTCTTTTTTCAATACCTGTTCGAGATCGGATCCATTCATCCGTCGTATCAACCATCTTTTCTAAATCATGATTGGATAATGTACGTTTGGGTAAATATCGGGCTGTGGCTGTTATTTTAGCTTTCAATTGATATGGTTCTCCAAATGGTCAGCTATACCGATTTGTATATCAGTGATCAATTTTTCATCAACACATTTTTTTGCCAATGATATAGAATTTTTGATAGCCTTGGCATTGGAACTGCCATGGGCGACTATGCATACACCATTGACACCCAAAAGGGGAGAGCCGCCGTGTTCTTCATAATCATATTGACTGCTAAAGGATTTTAGAACAGGTGAAAGCATTTTTGCTCCCAATTTATAGGACAGTTTTTCATTTATTTTGTTTTTCACCATATCACTGAAAAAGCTGATCCATCCTTCAGCGAATTTGATGAGTGTGTTGCCTACAAATCCGTCACAAATGAGAACATCTGCTTCTGATGTTAATATGTTTCTGCTTTCAACATTTCCAATAAAAGACGGAAATTCCTGTTTTAATAAATCGTATGCTTGACGGTATAACTCACTGCCTTTACCTGGTTCAGTACCAATGTTAACCAATCCGATCTTAGGGTTTTTGATTTTTTCCACGTGATCCAAGTACAGCGATGCCATAATAGCAAATTGCATTAAATGGTGGGGTTTTGCATCGGGGTTTGCACCAACATCGCATAAAATTTTACCCCCGATGTCCGTGGGAATATAGGCTCCCAATGCTGGCCGTTTTGCACCTTCTATCCGACCCAATGTTAATATAGCCGACGAAAGAACAGCACCTGTATGTCCTGCACTAACAAATGCATCAACAATGCCGTCTTTTAATAATTCGACACCTTTCACCAATGATGAATCAGGTTTCTCTTTCAACACCCTGGATCCTTTATCATGCATGGTTACAACCTGGGTCGTTGGTATCAAATGAATGTGGTTCGGATGAGGTGTCGGAAGAAAGTTCTTAATTAAGTCCTCATTCCCAACTAGGTATAATTCAAGTGAATTATCAACCTTTAATGCATCGAGAGCACCATGTACCGCTGCTTCGGGTGCGAAATCTCCACCCATGGCATCTAATGCTATTTTCATAAAGGAATATTACTCCGTTGCTGAAACAACAGGTCGACCGCGGTAATATCCGCAATTGGGACAGGCGCGGTGCGGTAATTTTGCTTGACTGCATTGTGGGCAGTTAGCTGTTTGCACATGGCCCGCTTTGTAATGTGTGCGGCGTTTTCTGCCTCGTGCTTTAGATATTCGTGTTTTTGGTAATGCCATATTTACTCCAAATTTCCCTTTTTTAAATCAATTTATATTTTTCAAAACTTCCCTGCTGGACGATTGTGTTTCTTGCTTACAATCACAATCTATTTCATTTTTGTTGCACCCGCATGAAGTACATAGTCCTTTGCAATCTTCCGTGCATAGCTTTTTTAAAGGCCGATCCAATAAAATATATTCTGCAAGAACCGGATCTATTTCAATTGCATCATCCTGGTCAGTAAAAAAGATAACATCATGTTCATCATTTTTAATGAGTTTAACATCACTTGTTAACAAAATCGAAAACTCAATTTTCTGTTTTGAGTTAAAATCGATCAAACATCGATCACAGGATTCACGTATTGAAACAGTCATTAATCCTTTTAAGTAATACCCGTTTGGTGCCTGTTCAGAATGAATTGTGCACGTTATTTTATCCTCGGAAAAGGAGACCTTATCCAATCCCAAAGAACCACTGGAAATTTCAAAAAGCTTGTTATTCAGTCCGATATGTAAATCGGTACGAAATATCTTCATTTTTTAGCCCGGGAAAATACCTCTTTACGAGGTCTGTTCATAAGGTTTATTCTGGAATAAAAACTGTTTTAATCAGTTTCTTGATCTTCATCAGTTGTGTTATCATCGTCAGCATCCGTAGAATCATCACTCTCTTCTATCTCTTCATCTTCAATTGAAAAATCTTCGTCCTCTTCTTCTTCGAGATCATCTTCATCTTTCCGTTCCAGGATATCATCATCATCAGACTTCTTCTTGAAAATGATAAACATGAGTGTTTCTCCGACGGAACAAATTGAAAGAACGTATGCGATTGCTGATAGCATCAGCAGGAAAAGAAAAACAGCTAGTAATACGCCGGCAGCTGTTTCAGATCCGGATAATGAAGCCAAATCAGCACTCGGTGTTATAACACAACCGGATAGTTTTGCACAGCAAGCACTGGTGCAACTAGAAAAACAAGCTGTGATACTACTGCAAATGCTTGATGGACATACAATGTTTGTTGCATATGCTACAATATTAGCCAGCTTTGTGCCCATAAACCAGTCACATCCAAAAAAGCTGTTTATTAGATGATAACCGGCTATCCAGAATTTTATAAATATGTATCCGGCGAGAGCTCCAATGGGAATGAGAACATGATGATAAAGTACAATCCGCCAGGGCTGTGACCATGTGATGGAGTAAGAATTGAAAACAGTTCCCATGGTATCTTCTTCGTAAGCAGCGATAATAGCTGGAGCATAGAGGAATGAAACCCCAAATACTATAGCGGTATAAATGGTAAAAATTGCTCCAAAGAAGTATAACAAATATGGAATAACAAATAAGAATTCGCCCACATATGGAATTTTACCAAACAATGCAAACACGGCTGCAAGTCCAAAGAAAAAGATCAAAATAAATGCAAAGGATACGGACGTGAAAACAACCGGGTGCCAGTGTTTCTTAACGTATTTCCATGCATCACCCGATGAATAGAATTCGTCACCTTTCAGTTGCTTGAAGGTAATCCTTGAAACGGCTGTGCAACCAAAATTAATAGACAACAACAGTAAAATGGATCCGATCCAGTATATTAGGTATGCATACCAAGGACCGGGATTACCGTATAAGCATGGATAAAGTCCGTATTGACTCCATGTTTCAGAAAATGCGTAACCGGCCAAGGCAAAAGAAATGTAGGTTAAAATAAGGTAGTCAGCATAGCCAACTAAAAGAGCTTGAACAAATACTAGAATCTTTTTTCCGCTCAAGGCTAATCTTGGAGCGCGAAAAATATCTCGAATATCAAAATGTAATTTCATAGGGTCCACGGTATTCTCCTTCTTTATTCTTCATAGCGAACATAATCCACCCATGTGGATGTGCCGCGTGATTTTGAAATGGATTTTGAAACGGTGAGTGCCGTTGGGCGGCTATCATAACTGCCTACACGTACTCGGAACCAGACTTCGTCCGTTTCCTTGAAATACGCTTTTTGGATATACGCATCAAATCCGTCATCTATTAATTTTGACGCAATGACTTCTGCATCAGCTAATAATTTTTTAGAAACAACTTGGATGGTGAACCTGCCTTCATTTTTTGGAATATGTAAATCCCGTTGAATCGGTTTCGGTTTTAAAGGTGCAGGCGGAGGTGTTTCTAATTCAACTTCTTCGGATAATTCTTCATCCTTTTCTATTGCAGGCGCAACTTCTGTAATTTCCGGTGCTTCAGTGATGGTATCTTCTGTAGCTATTTCTTCCTCGAACCACTGTCTATCGTTTTCATCTTCATACCAATCAGGTTCAACCTGTTCGACTGTTTTAATCGGAACTGCATCACCTTGTTCGACAGCAATTGTAAATAATTGCACCGCCAGTTCATCGCCGTATTGGACGACTTTTACTTCCAATGTATACTCACCGGGAGCGTCAGGAATAAACGAAACAGTGGAATGCTGGTCATTATAGTTAAAATTGGCTAGTCTCAACATTGAAGCATCAGGCTGTTCAACAATAGTCCAGATATAATCCAAATCATCGCTGTCTTCTGCTATGTCAGCATTTAGTGAAATAGCTTCGCCTGTTTTGCCGGTTAGCCCTTCTTTTCCACATGCAGTGATGAGCAAAATTGAAAAGAGCGCAATAATGCAAAAGCGATATATGTGTGAGTTAAACAGAATATGTGTCCTTATCAGTAATCCAGAATTTCATTGGAAGTAAAGAAATATGCAATTTCTTTTTGAGCATTCTCATTTGAGTCAGAACCATGCACAGCATTGTTTTGTATGCTCTCAGCAAAATCTTTACGAATAGTGCCATCAGCGGCTTCTTCCGGGTTTGTAGCGCCAATCAACGATCGAAAAGTATTGACAGCATCATCCTTTTCCAATGCCATGGGCATACATGGGCCTGATGTCATAAAATCCACTAAATCGTTGTAAAATGGACGTTCTTTATGGACAGCATAAAATCCTTCTGCTTTTTCTCGACTCAATTGCATCAATTGCGCAGCTTGGAGCTTAAATCCTGCTTCAATAATTCTATCCATAATTTTTCCTGTAAAGCCATTTCCGACTGCATCCGGTTTAATGATTGCTAATGTTTTATTGCTCACTCAAATCTCCTTTTGTTTATTTATTGCTTCCGACATTGCCATACCGATATCAGCCGGACTTTTTACAACATGAATCCCAGCTACTTCAAGTGCAGAGACTTTTTCAGCTGCAGTACCTTTTCCACCTGCGATGATGGCTCCGGCATGACCCATGCGTCGTCCCGGTGGTGCCGTTTGTCCGGCGATAAATGCCACGATGGGTTTTTGTAAATTATTGTCAATAACCCACTGGGCGGCTTCTTCTTCCGCAGTTCCACCAATTTCACCGATCATGACGATTCCTTCCGTTTCATCGTCACCAGCAAATAAAGATAACATATCAATAAATGTTGTACCAATAATCGGATCGCCACCGATACCCACAGATGTGGATTGGCCCAACCCGGCAGCCACAAGTTGATGAACAGCTTCATACGTTAACGTTCCGGATCGGGAAATTACACCAATAGATCCTGGTTCGTGAATAAAACCGGGCATAATTCCCACTTTGGCTGTTCCGGGTGAAATAACTCCGGGGCAATTTGGCCCTACAAGTCGAGTCGGCAGATCTTTAATCTTATGGTTCACTTTTACCATATCTGCTGCGGGGATGCCTTCCGTAATACAGATTACCAGTCCTAATCCAGCTTCTGCCGCTTCAATGATGGCACCTGCAGCAAAAGCAGGGGGGACGAAAATAACGGATGTGTTACAGCTTGTTTCAGCTTTGGCTTCTTGAACAGAATTAAATACCGGAACTCCTAACGCTTCCTGACCGCCTTTTCCTGGTGTTACACCACCTACAAGATTGGTGCCATATTCCTTAATCTGACTTCCGTGGAACGATCCTTCCGTTCCGGTAATGCCTTGGATGATTAATCGTGTGTTATTGCCAACTAAAACACTCATAATCCACCTCCCGTCACAGCTGAAACAGCTTTTTCAGCCGCATCTGCTAAACTGGTTGCAACAAGAAATTCCAAGGACGAATTTTCCAATAATTCAGCAGCTTCTTTTGCATTTGTTCCTTCCAGTCTTACAACAACAGGAATAGAAACATTTACCGTATCCATAGCATCAATAACGCCTTGGGCAACACGGTCGCAGCGGACAATACCGCCAAAAATATTGATCAAAATTGATTTAACATTCGGATCTGAAAGAATAATCCTGAATCCATTTGCCACTGTTTCTGCGTTCGCCACACCGCCTACATCAAGGAAGTTAGCCGGTTCGCCCCCGTACAATTTTATGATGTCCATGGTTCCCATGGCCAAACCGGCGCCATTGACCATACAACCAACATTTCCATCTAATTTGATATAATTCAAATTAAACTTACTCGCTTCCAGTTCTGCAGGATCTTCTTCGCTTTCATCTTTATAATTCAGCAGTTCTTTATGTCGAAACAATCCATTATCATCGAAATTCATTTTTGCATCAAGAGCCATAACGTTATCGTCACCTGTTATAACAAGTGGGTTGATTTCCAAAAGAGAGCAATCGTGTTCAATAAAGACCTTCCAGACAGCTAAAAATATCTCCACAGCCGAATCGATTTGAGTACCGGTCATTTCCAAAGCAATTGCCAAGTTTCTGGCTTGGTCAGCAGTTAGACCCTCATCTGGGTCAATCCATTCTTTAATGATTTTTTCAGGTGTTTCTGCAGCTACTTTTTCAATTTCCACACCGCCTTCTGTTGACACCATAAAAACGAATTTTCGTTCGCCTCTGTCCAGTACAATTCCCGCATATAATTCACAAGCGATATCAACACCTGCTTCAACGAGTAATCGCTGGACTTCTTTACCTTCGGGACCCGTTTGATGGGTTACAAGGTTCATTCCCAAAATCTCATTTGAAAATTTTTCAACTTCATCCCGAGTATGGGCTAATTTTACTCCGCCGCCTTTTCCTCGTCCACCGGCGTGTATTTGTGCTTTTACAACGGCTGTTTTAACATTTAAGCTATCGTAAGCTGTCAAGGCTTCTTCCAAAGAAAAAGCCACAGTTCCTACCGGAACTCTTACATTGTTTTGGCGAAAGAGTTCTTTCGCTTGATATTCGTGTATTTTCATTCAATTTCCATATTTAATTATTCCTTCAAATTTTAAAAACTTTTTCAGTACTATTTCACCTCCCCACTAGACCCCTCCTCATACGAGGAGGGGATTTAGGGGTGGTGTTAAATATCGTAAATAATTTCTATTTGTTTCCCTTTCAAATATGACCAAAGAATTATTTCTGCTTTAGGCATATTTTTTGCGTAATGCCTGTCGTGTTTTCGTCATTTTCTTTTTATTATAAACTTCTGTCATTTCATTATTCAAATTTTAAAAACTTTTTCAGTACTATTTCACCTCCCCACTAGACCCCTCCTCATACGAGGAGGGGATTTAGGGGTGGTGTTAAATATCGTAAATAATTTCTATTTGTTTATGTATATCCTCAACGACTCCTTCAATATTATCATAAATATCCGTATTCAAATAGCGGATAAGTTTTATGTTTAACTTTTTCAAATTCCCTTCTTTTTGTAAATCCTTTTCCTGCTGTTTATTATACATATGACTGTCACCATCAACTTCAATTGCCAATTTAATACTTGGGCAATAAAAATCTACTGTATCTTTATTAATACTATATTGACGTCTGAATTTTAATCCAAGTATTTGTTTTCCCTTCAAGTATGACCATAGAATGATTTCTGCTTTAGGCATGTTTCTGCGCAATGCCTGTCGTGTTTTCGTCATTTTCTTTTTATTATAAACTTCTGTCATTTCATTATTCAAATTTTCAAGACTTCTTCAGTATTATTACACCTCCCCACCAGCCTACGCTTCGTCTACGGCTGGCAGGCGAGACCCCTCCTCATACGAGGAGGGGATTTAGGAGTGGTGGAAAATTTCGTTTTTTATTTTGTTTTTACTATGGTTGTACCTGCTTCGCCATTGATAGCTTTATGGATATTTTCTATATTTGTAATTATCGCTTTCTCGCCATTATGTTTTAAAAAATATAGTGCCGATCGTATCTTTGGCCACATACTGCCTATTTGAAATTGGCCATCTTCCTGATATTGTTTTGCTTTCTCATCTGTCATTTGATGAATAGGTCTTTGATTTGGAGTACTGAAATCTAAGTACACTTGATCCACATCTGTAATGATATAGTATTCTTGAGCGCGAATAACTCGGCCTAACTTAGCTGCAGTTAAATCTTTGTCTATGACTGCATCTAAACCTTCCAAGTTGTGATTTTTATCATTAAACACTGGAATTCCACCTCCACCTGCAGCCAAGACGATCGTTCCTGCATCAACTAATGTACGGATACTAATTCCATGCATAATATAATCAGGATCAGGAGATGGAACGACTCTTCGCCATTTTCCCGGTTCTTGTTCCTTGATCGTCCAGTCAAATTTTTTGGCCATGGCTTCCGCTTCATTTTTTTTGAATCGTTTGCCAATAAATTTTGTTGGGTTTTTAATAGCAGGATCGTCTTCATGCACTCTTACTTGGGTGACAATGGTTACAACTTCACGATCTACGTTTTCTTTTCGAAGAGCATTTTGAAATGATTGCTGGATCATATATCCAATTGTACCTTGTGTACCGGCAACACAGACACCTAAGGGCAAAGGAGGAACTTCTTCGTGAGTTAAATCCATGCGTAAAAGTTCATCGCCAACTTGGGGACCATTTCCGTGGGTCAAACATAGATTATAACCCTGACGAACGAATTCCATAATTTCAGATAAACTTTCCCTGGTGTGAGCGAATTGCTCTTTAATCGTACCCGCTTCGCCTTTAGGCGATAGGGCATTTCCACCCAAAGCAATAATGGCAGTTTTATTCATTTATGAATATGATTTCAACACATCTTTTATAGTCGGACTTCCTTTTTCTTCTAATTCGTAAGTAACTCGGACATTGGGATGAGAAATATCAATAATTCTACGTAAGTCAATGGGCGTTCCAATGATGACTAGATCGCAATCTGTATTGTTGATTGTATCTTCCAGATCTTTTACTTGTTCATCTCCGTAACCCATTGCCGGAAGCAACGCACCGATCTCCGGATATTTTTCAAATGTTTCAATTAATTTACCTTTAAGAAATGGGCGAGGATCTACCAGTTCTGATGCACCAAAATTTTCTGCGGCGACTGTGCCAGCACCGATTTTCATCTCGCCATGGGTGAGAGTAGGTCCATCTTCAACAACCAGAACTCTTTTACCGGAAATCATATCAGAATTTTCTACTGTAACAGGAGAATCTCCCTCGATAATGACAGCGTTTGGATTCATCATTTTAATATTATTTTTTACTGTTTCAACTCCTGCAAGGTCAGCAGTGTCAATTTTATTAATAACCACTACATCTGCCATAAGGAGATTTGTTTCCCCGGGGAAATAGGTTAATTCATGCCCGGGGCGGTGTGGATCTACAACAACAATGGAAAGATCCGGTTTATAAAAAGGCATATCATTGTTTCCGCCGTCCCAGAGAATAACATCAGCTTCTTTTTCAGCTTCTCTAACAATAGCCTCATAGTCAGCCCCTGCAAATACCACTGTACCTTGAATAATATGGGGTTCGTATTCTTCCATTTCTTCTATGGTGCATTCGTGTTTTTTCAAATCTTCAATTGAACCAAAACGTTGGACACCTTGTTTGGTTAGATCTCCATAAGGCATTGGGTGGCGAATTGCAGCCACTTTTTTCCCTGCATTTTTTAAAACTTCCGCTACTTTACGTGTCGTTTGACTCTTACCGCACCCGGTCCTGACAGCGCATACAGAAATCACCGGTTTGGTAGATTTGATCATCGTTTGCTCTCCACCCAAGAGCTTGAAGTGTGCTCCCGTGGCAATCACCTTTGACGCTTTATGCATGACGGTTTCGTGTGAAATATCAGAATAAGAGAAAACGACCTCCTTGATACTGTGTTTTATAATTAAATCATCTAGTTCGCTTTCATCAAAAATTGGAATCCCATTTGGATACAATGGACCTGAAAGTACACTCGGGTACATCCTTCCTTCAATATCCGGAATCTGTGTTGCTGTAAAAGCAACGACTTTGTATTGATCGTTATTTCTGTAGACAACGTTAAAATTGTGAAAATCGCGCCCTGCAGCGCCCATGATAAGTGTTTTAATCGGTTTCATTTTTTAATCCTTTTATTTTTGTTTTAACTGTAATCTTTTTGTTCTGAAAAATGTTTGAATTCAGCTAAAACCAAAACGTTGTCTATAAAAAAGGATATGTTTAATAAATTTTGTCATTTCATTATTCAAATTTTAAAAACTTTTTCAGTACTATTTCACCTCCCCACCAGCCTACGCTTCGTCTACGGCTGGCAGGCGAGACCCCTTCGAGGACAAGATTAACAGTTTTTCTAAAGAGATTTTCATTTTTAATTATTCCTTCAAATTTTAAAAACTTTTTCAGTACTATTTCACCTCCCCACTAGACCCCTCCT
>JACNLB010000024.1 GCA_014381755.1 Fidelibacterota bacterium
TTCATAAATTCAGATTGAGCAATTAACCCTGAATATTCGGCAATGTCGTTTGTCAGCAATTTCTGTGTTTTTTCCAACTCCATTATTTGTTTTTGCAATTTTCTTCTCAACGCCCAATTTGACATTTCCTTTCCGCCGATACTCATTAAAATCCCGCCACCGATGACAAACATAAAAGCAACCGTAACAAATGAAACAGTCATTATTTGGGGATAATGTGCGTAGAGAGAATCATAGGCATTGCCCTCAACCGATATTTTAGTATATTTAAAAATGATTCCCCGTAAATATGCCACTTGTAAAAAGGAAATTATCACTGTAATACACAGAGAAATATAGAAGCCGGTAATGAGGCGTTTTAAAAATACGGAATCGGATAAATAGGCCGGTTCAACAAAACGGTCAATCATAAATTTTACCAAAAACGGAGCAAGACCAATTCCCATTGCCAAGGTCCATGTTTCAATTTGGCTGGATAATCCTAAACCCCACCCTTTTACAATGAGTTCCTTGGAAAAGAAAACATCACACACAATATAAATTACCGCCGGTATTAAATAATAGATGATAGATTTATAGATACTGGCAGTGGGCGTATTCCGTAAATCATTTTTACGGTCTGTGATTTTATTCTTGAGTATGTCTAATTGGGATTTTAAATCCGCCATCTTTTTTTGGATAACTTCCCTTCGACGAATTTTTTCTGCGATATCCTTTTCCACAAAAGTATGTGCATACCCTTCTAAAATGTCCGGTACAATATCCGGATTTAAACCGGATTGTGCATCGGTCTCCCCCATGGTGTGTACTTTGCTGATTAAATCGGTATATGCTGCTTCAATTTGCATAATTGAATTCCTCTGTTATAATTGATTGGGGAATGGATTTTTCCGCTTTCATTGTTTTTGCTTCCCGAGCAGTTCGACCTAACACATTTTCCAATTCGATAATGTTGGTGATTTTATAGGTCTCTATTTCTATCTCTCTTTGCAGAATGGTTAAACTCTGATTTGCCGTATTATTTTTTCCTTTCCAAAATCGAAACAGACAACCGTGAATAAATTTTTTGGCAATAATAAAAACCTTTTTTGCTTCATTGATTAAATAATGAGATGAATCAATGATGGTTGAGTTCAGAATATAAATATTGACACCGGTTACCAATCCAGCCATAAGGGATGGAGTGACTCCATTCTCATTTTCGAGTAGAGAACTGATAACAATAATTCCGCCAATAATGGAAAGAGACGTAAATAAAATAGGTCGCCAATTGGGTTTATTAACTTCATGAAATCGCAAAATAAGAGAACCAGTAAATCCAAGACTGACCAAGATAGGAGCCATAATTCCGGAAACAATTTTTCCGGTTTGTGCCAAGATTATTATTAAGAAAATACCCAGAAGTCCAATTGAAAATTCAGTGGGTATGATTGGAGATTTTTTACATTCTGATTCAAGATGCTCCTTTTGGTTTTTATGATTCATTGCCTTGTCTCCATATTGTAAAGATTGCAATTTCAATTTTTTTTCATCCTGTTTATATGTTTCCTTAATATTGTTTTTTACACTATCACCAAGAGTCTTCAATGATTTATTGAAGAACCCAATCCTTGCGGCTTCGTTCCTGATATTTGTTTCTGTAAAAAAGGTCATCTTTAAATTTCTCCGATTATGTATGCACTGTCAAGCTGCAACCTACATGAAAAATTTTAACACCAAAAGAAAGGTGATATCCATTTGTATTGATGAATACCCATTCTAATGTGAGCAAGCCCCAGAGCAGAATTAATGCCCGGCCAATCCCTTCAGCGTCATTATAAATTTGATAAGCAATCATTTTGATTTTTCCTTTCTTTTGTTGCGGATTATTTGCCATATGCCAAACAATAAGAAAAAACCATGCCGAAACATGGTTTTAAGTTTTTACCGAGGATGTGGGAATTTTGTTAAAAGAAAGATCGTTATAAATATAACGGATAATGGTTATTTATATAACGGTATAATCAAATATCCATTTTCAAAGTTGATTGTGAATTCACCAAACTGTTTTTACTTTTTGTGAGTGTCGTAAGTTTTCATCGGCTGTAATGAGAGGCGCATTTAAATAAACTGATGTTGCGGATATTAGTCTATCCGCCGGGTCAGCAGTTATTTCATGGGATAAGGTTGCAGACAGATCAGCAATTTCAGGTGAAATGGGTTTAAACACATAATTATTTGCCATTTTAATGAGATCAATAAACTCAAGAAACGGTATGTCAATAATTAAGCGATCTTTCTCCATGAGCATTGAAATTTCCCATAGGGAAATATCGCAAAAAATAATGCCATCAGACTCATTTGCTTCATTAAAATGTTTTCGTGCTTTTTTACTCAATTTTTCCGGAGCTAACGCATTCCAAACTATTACATGCGTGTCCGCAACAACCATCATTGGTCAGCGTCCCATTTCTCTCCAAATGGCGTTATAATGTCATGTATTTCAGCTGTTTTACTTAATTTAGCTAATTTGTATTCCGCTTCTTTTTTCGGGTATGTCGGAGGTACAAGTTTTGCCACTTCTTTCCCTCGAGAAGTAATGATTAGAGAGAGCCCCCCTTCAATACTTTTTATAACTTTCATAAGATTAGCTCGCAAGTCACTGACTGCTATAGATTGCATGATTTATCCTTTAATTGTACAACTGTAATGTACAGTTAAATTGTCATAAAATTCAAGTATATACGTGTTTTAATTTCGTTCTTCTCGCTTAAACTGCCACTGCCTTATTGTCCCATCTTTTAAACCTAATAATCGATCCGCTTTTGATTTATTACCTTCAGCCATTTCTAAGGCATGAAACCTTAATTTTGCAATAAAATCATTGGAGTCAACGGGTAAATCCGGAAAATCGTAACCGGATATTGATTGGGTTTTATTCGGTTTTTTACCATCGGGAATATCAGCCCACGACAGTCGAATATCTTTATATCTTCTGCAAATCTGGCGAATCCACTTGTACAATTCCCTTACATTTCCGGGCCACGAATACAGTTCTAACTGTTTATAAACAGAATCACCAAATGAAACATTCTTATTCTCTCTGTCCAAAAAATAATCTATTAATAACCGAATATCACCTTGCCTACTGCGTAAGGGTGGTATTTCAATGATTGCATCAAACCGGTCTTTTAAATCTGCTTTAAAAATGGTTTCATCATTTACATCTTTGTTGGTAGCGGCTACAACTTGAATGTGAGAATAATATGGTTTATCACCACCCACTCTCATTCCTTGCCCTTTTTCAACAATTCCCAATAAGTTATTTTGTCCTTCTAATGATAAATTGCCAACTTCATTCAAAAATAACATTTTCCCATCCACAAGTTCTACAATGCCTTTTTTTCGTTGAGTTGCTCCGGTAAATGCGCCTTTTTCATGTCCGAACAATTGACTTGTTATCAAATTAGATTCCAGCTGTCCGCAATCAAATTGATGAAATTCTTTGTCTGTTTCTTTTCGGTAAACATCCCAGATTGCTTTTGCCACAACATCTTTTCCTGTTCCTCGTTCACCCAGAATAAGAACATGGGTATCTTTATCCATCCACTCAATTATTTCTTCTTTGATTTCTCTAATTTTTGTTGATTTTCCAATGAGTCCGGGAATGGCGTCATCCTTTTTTGCAGTTGATTTTTCCTTTTTTAAAATAGTGATTTCACGCTTTACCCGGTTCAATGCTCGCTTTGCTTCTGTGGGAGTTTTAATTTCCGGAAAATCATCAATGGATAAATCCACTTCCTGACACGTTTTTCCGTATGCTTGTTGAAATTTCGTTTCAAAAGACTGAATCAACTTTGCATTGGAAATGAGCCCTGATTTTTGCAATAAAACCCAACACGTTGCCATGGTAGGTGTACCGGACGTTATGTTAATAATTTTGGGAAAGTCTTGGATATTGTTATTCTCAATAACGGTTTGCGTCTCATCCAACATAGTTGTATAGACTAAATCAAAATCAATGGGATTTTCCAAATCCATTTCAATAATGGAAACAGATAAATCTTTTTTCTCCGCTTCCATTCGGAGCTTTATTTTTTCTGCGGTTTGTCTATAAGGAAATTTGGGATTGTCAGGCGTAGTAAAAATATATACGCCATCAATGGTTTCTTTATAATGAAAAAAGATAGTGAGTACAGCTCCAAACCCAGGACGACTTGGGTCTATTGCATCGTGATTTCCGATTATAGTGAAATATTTCATTCACTAAACTACTTACTATATCGTTATAATTATAACGATTTATTTTTCTATTTCATCACATAAATCAGCGAGCTGCACTTCTCTTTATTCAGCCAGCACGATAACAAAGATATAAATCCATTCCAAATTCCGTTAATCGTAGACTTTCCTAAATGTTGTGAACTCAATAGAGACACATAAAATGCATCAAAAGGCATTCTATGAA
>JACNLB010000063.1 GCA_014381755.1 Fidelibacterota bacterium
GTGTAGTCATTCAGACATTAAACACATTTAATTAAATCAAATTGACTTATTTAATGTCTTCAATTCATAATACTTGAATAATATTACAGTATACGTTAACTTAATTCAAGTATTATTTATGAATGATTAAAATTAGGTATTAATAATAATGAAAACAGTACAAGAAATTATTTCTGATGTCATGGGTACCCATGGTTTTCGTCATAAGTACCAAGTGGCGGAATATTTCGGTGTCACACCCCAGGCTGTGAGCACGTGGCTTACAACGGGAGTTATTCCCTCCAAGCATATATTAAAATATCAAGCCGAATCTACACCGTCACTTTCCATGCCCGCTCCCGCTCCCCTATCCGATCAAGGTGAAGCTGATCGCCAAAAGGAAGTGATCGATTATCTGATTGCGGAAAATGTGACATTAAAAAATGAAATCGCCCAACTGAAACAAAACTTAACACGCATCCAATCGTCAAAGGGGAAAGATGATATTATCGAAAAAGTAAATGCTGAATCTTTGTTTATCTCCGGGCGGATTTCCGATGGCGTTATCACCGATGTCCATGGAGACTGGCAAAAGTATATGGGCTATGGAGAAAAAGATTTGTTGGGACATAAATATGATCGGGAAGACTTAATCCACCCCGATGAATTTGAACGCACCAAGCGCCACCAGCGGACGCTTAAAACGTCAGAAGGAATAAAGGAAACACGCTTCAGTACTATTCAGCGGTGGAAGCACGGACAGACGGGTGGATATGTTATGTTGAGCACAGTTTGGTACGCGAATATTGAAGAAGATCGGGTGGATATTGTGGCGAAACCAATCGATTCGTTTATTGGTTCTAACTATTTAAAGGAATAAGACATGAAAAAATCATTACTGTTTTTATTCATCATCGGAGGAATTTGTTTAGGCCAAGAACACATTTATCGCGATGCGCTGCAAAACGCACTGGCAGACAGCGCAATTTCTTCTGATGAATCATCCATGCTGGAAACGTTGCGGATTAGTTTAGACTTATCACAAGATCAAGTATTAACGATTAAACAAAATCTAATCAGAAATGACAATATAACTCGTGAGCGGATTCTTAATCAGGAAGGCCGCTGGTGGATTATTTATCAAAATATGATTCTAGGAAACGGTTTATATGGTACTGCATTACCCTATGTTTTAGGAATTGAAGACGAAAATGTATTGGGCGGTTTGCAATTACTTTTGTTTGCCGGCGGATATTATGCAACTTCATCCTATACAAAAAAAATGGATATTCCTTTTGGACGGGCAATATTCCAAAATACCGGAGGCGGTTTAGGTATGTTTGGCGCCTATACTTTGATTCCAATTATTGGATTCGAAAACTGGTCTGATTTTGATCCTGACGCTAAATTATTTTTAACCATAGAAATGATTGCGGCTCCCTTAGGAATTTGGCAGGCTGATAAAATTTACCGCAATTGGAACCCCTCCGATGGCCAGGCAGCATTGATTACCGGCAGTACCGGATTGGGAACATTTAATACCTGGGGCCTTTACACATTTTTAACGGACATTCCAGAGGAATTTGATGATATAGAGAATTGGCTTCGCTTGGGAATCCCTTTAACCTATGGAGGAGCTCTTGCCTCTGCGTATTACACGAATCGATACGTACAATCAAGAAATTATACTCGGGGTGATGCAAACTTTGTTTCGTCAGGAGTAGGGCTCGGTTTGTTTTATTGGTTAGAATTATCTGCCCTTTTAGAACCGGATACTTATAGAGGAAATATCCTTTTAGGATTAGCCACAATCAATGGTGCTGTTTTTCTGTCAGATTATTTAGTCCAATCTGTGGATATGACGCAAGGAGATGCCAGTATCATTGGACTTGGTTCAGGTGCTTCCTGGTTGGCATGGCAAGGTTTTGCACTTTTGACTTCAATGGATACCGAGGACGACATTTTTAGGTTGGTAGATTTGGCTGCTGTTTCTGCCGGATGGTATTTTACATTTAAAACAGTCTCCAAAAAGAGATTTGTCCAAAGAGATAATGATAATTACCAATGGACTTTTTCCCTGAACCCTTCTTTTATCCACCATCCTAAAACGGGAGTGTTACCCGCTTTAGGATTTCAGATTCAATTCTGATTATACTTAAATAAAGTTATTTTTCATTTAAAATATCCAAAGCATGTGTCTTCACTTTCACTTTTGGATAGGCTTTTTCAATACTTCCATCCTCATCTATTATATACGTGTAGCGAAAAATGCCTTCATATTCCCGGCCGTATAATTTTTTCTTCCCCCAAGCGCCGTAGGCTTTAATCGTTTCTTTACTTTCATCCGAAAGTAATGGAAAAGGGAAATTATATTTTTCGCTGAAATTCTTCTGCCGTTTCACAGAATCTGCACTCATGCCAATGATAGCAACATTCTTATCTTTAAATGTTTGGAACTCATCCCGGAATCCCTCTCCTTCAACTGTTCAGCCAGGGGTACTGGCTTTAGGATAAAACCATAATACAACTTTTTGCCCTTTCAATCCGGACAAGGATACTTCATTCCCATCTTGGTCTTGTAGTGTAAAATCCGGTGCTTTGCTTCCAATTTCTAACATGTTTTCTCCTTTTTGTTTTGTCAATTTATATTTATTTATTTCATCTGCGTTTATCTGCGGCTGAAATCTAATTCCGACCAACGCATACGGTCATCATTGCTTAAAACCATTTCGTTCACAACTTGAATTCCTTGCTTCTGTCCGCACCAAATAAGATGATCAAGTGCTACTTCCAACGTGACCCATTTATATTCACAATGTTCATCTGATAAAGTGACCATATCCGAATCAACTTCAATTCCAAAAACAGGCACAAGATTGACGCGGTCGCCATGAGCCTCATAAAACTGGCTTACATGATCTGCGACAAACATCGTTTTTGGAGTGAGCCCCGTTTCTTCCATTAATTCTCGTTTCGCTGCTTCTGGGGCTGTTTCTCCTGTTTCGATCTTTCCGGCAACTCCCTGCCAGAGATGTTCATATAATTTTGTTTTGGATCGTTTTAATATTAAAAACCGAAGACCATCAGCCGTCTTTCTAAAAACATAAGCATCTACAACTCGAATTAGAATGTCTGCCATTACATCCCTTTATGGTCCAGCATATATTTCAAATAATTATGTGACCAATCATCAAATGTTCCTGCGGCAATTTCTGATCGTATCGTTTCCATGAGATCCATATAATAGGTCAAATTATGCATTGTTGCCAGTCGAAAACCCAACATTTCATTCACATTTATTAAGTGTCGCAAGTAGGATCGTGTATGATTTTTGCAAAGATTACATCCACACTTTTCATCCACAGTAGAAAAATCTTCTTTATGTTTTTCATTTCGGATATTAACAATTCCATGAGACGTAAACAGTTGCCCATTTCGGGCGTTGCGCGTTGGTAGAACACAATCGAACATATCTACGCCACGTTTCACTGATCGAACTAAATCTGTTGGCCGACCGACACCCATTAAATATCTTGGCTGATCTTTGGGCAGTAATTCATCCATTTGTTCAATCGTTTCAAACATGGCGCTTTTTTCTTCCCCAACAGCCAACCCGCCGATAGCCATTCCGCATGTTGCAAACGGAATTAATTCTTCCGCACTTTTTTGGCGCAATTCTTCATACACATTTCCTTGAACTATGGGAAATACATTTTGCTCCCAATCATGGAAACCATGATTTTCAGTTAAATACACACTACAACGTTTCATCCATTGTGTTGTTCGCTCAACAGCAGTTTCAACCGTTTGGTAATCTGCCTGTCCCGGGGGACATTGGTCAAATGCCATCACAATATCCGACCCAAGGTGCTGTTGAATTTCCATAGATGATTCAGGGGTAAACAAATGGCGGCTGCCATCAATATGGGATTGAAATTCCACACCTTCATCATTAATCTTATTCAGTTTTGCTAATGAAAAAACTTGAAACCCACCGCTGTCAGTTAACAAGGCACCATTCCAATTCATAAAGGTGTGTAATCCACCGGCACGGCCGATTAATTCATGCCCCGGTTTTAAATACAAATGATACGTATTCCCTAAAATGATTTTGGCTGAAATGCTGTTTAACTCTTCAGTGCTTACTGCTTTTACTGTACCCCGAGTGCCAATGGGCATAAAAACAGGCGTTGGAATCGAGCCGCGATCAGTAACGATTTCCCCTGTCCGGGCAGATGTGTTTTCGTCTTGATGGTGAATTTTGAATTTCATGAGTCTTTACTATTTAAAACTTTAAATATTTATTTGCTACCAAATGCATGACAGTGGTAGAACAGACATTCCTGTCTGTTCTACTGCAGACAGGAATGTCTGCAGTACGTTAAAAAATAATTTTAAACGCATCACGGACAGATTTTACACCGTGGATTTTTAATCCTTTGAAGGATTTTACATTTTTCATATTTCCTTTGGGTATAATTGCAATTTTAAATCCCAAAGCTGCCGCTTCTTGCAAACGCTGATCAATTCGCGCCACCGAACGAACTTCGCCTGTTAAACCCACTTCACCTACAAGTACAGTTCCATCTGCAATTACATTATCTTTACTGCTGGATGCCACCGCAGAAATTATCGCTAAATCTGCTGCCGGGTCTTGAATCTTTAATCCGCCCACCAGATTTACAAATACATCATTCATACCCATAATATTTCCAAGGCGCTTTTCCAATACAGCCAAAAGCATGGATAACCTGCGACTGTCCACTCCATTTGTATTTCGTTGTGGCGTCCCAAAATTTGCTTTAGAAACCAGTGCCTGTACTTCCACCAAAATAGGACGACTGCCTTCCATCGTGGGTAAAATCGCTGTTCCGGCTGTATTGGCAGTTCGTTCCGCCAGAAAAAGTTCAGACGGATTTGTCACTTCCTCCAACCCGGCAGACATCATATGAAAAACACCCACTTCATTGGTAGCGCCAAAGCGATTTTTTACAGAACGTAATATGCGGTGATCGTAACGCTCATCCCCTTCTAAATACAAAACTGTATCTACCATATGCTCCAGCATTTTTGGCCCGGCAATGGTACCGACTTTTGTCACATGCCCAATAACGATAACGGTAAATCCTTTTTGTTTGCACGCATTCAACAACTGCTGACCGCAATCCCGAATCTGACTCACGGAACCGGGCAATGAATCCAAATCTTCATTATAAACTGTTTGGATAGAATCAATCACCAGCAAACTTGGTTGAATAACGGATACTTGTTCCAGCACATTCAAAATTTCATTTTCACCGGATACATGCAAATCTTTTGATTTTACTCCCAAGCGTTCGGCTCTTAACGCAAGTTGGTCTTCACTTTCTTCTGCAGAAACATAGAGAGCTGACTCACCACAACCGGCAACAATTTGTAACGCAATTGTGGATTTTCCAATTCCCGGCTGACCCCCAAGCAAAATAATGGATCCGGGGAGCATTCCGCCACCCAAAACTCTGTCTACTTCAATTATCCCGGATGATATTCGTTTACGGTCTTTTTTATGGGTGATTGTGTGGAGTTTCGTTGTTTCTCTGGCAGGAGCGCCATTGGATTTACGTCTTGACTTAGGCGGATTAAATTCACTTAATGTTCCCCATTCGCTGCAAGCAGGACATTGTCCATGCCATTTGGAATATTCATTCCCGCAGCTATTACAGAGAAATATTGTTTTTGATGATGATTGTGCCATTGTCCGGTTAGAAAGTTATCTGTAACCGGCTACTTGTGCAAAGCTTACAGAGAAAATTATTGACTACGCCCCTGCCATTCATCAGTTAACGGTTACCACTAACCAGTTACCCTTCTACCGCTAACCAGCTTACCAATCCGTGCCTAAAGAGAAATAATATTGTGGTTTGGAATAACCCGATTCATTGATATCCCAGGCAGAATCAATCCGCAGTAAGAAATATCCCAGGTTGATTTTCATTCCCCAACCAAAGCCGGCTATTTGATTATTACTAAAATCATCACTTTTATCCCATGCAGTCCCCACATCAAGAAAAATATGTGAACCTAGATTGCTCAACATAAATTTGTTCGGAACACCCACAGCCAAAAGAAACGGAAATCGAAATTCAATATTAGCCAAGGCAACATTTGAACCGACACTTTCCATATATCTACGCCCCCTGACCGGCATAACAAATTCTGAAAAGAATACATCGAAGAGATCATTTTCACCGTCCAATATATCATTTCGAGAACGGCTATCATCTTCTACTCCGTTCGTCTCACCTGTGCCAAATATCCAATTTTGCAAACCGCCCAAATAGAATTTTTGTTTATCCGCGCCACGACTGGTTCCCAAAGTTAACCGTCCTGCCAAACTGGAATATCGGCCGATCTTAAAATATTTTCTGAAGTCCATTTTGAGCGTTTTGAAATCCAGCTTTTTGTTCCCCCAACCGGGGCTGACTGCTAAAGTTGTATTCTGGCGAAAACCATCAATGGGACCGGTATAACCATACACCGTATTATCATACACCCAACTGGTGACAGGTAAAATGACGGAAAAATCATTCGTGCTTACTTCTTCGAACTCATAATAATTCACTTGCTGCCATTCGCTAAATGAAAAATAATTATAAGACAATCCGCCTTCAATGCGCATAAAACGGCTGAAGGGGCGTGAAACATATCCAATCAAAGAAAGATTTCTTAACAGGCCGCGATGCTGATATCCATTTATATCATAACCAAGGAAATATTCATTCGCTATATGTGAAATAGAAAAATAATAATCAGTGGGGCGAGTCAGGTATGCATAGCTGAAAAAATAATCACTTCGTTTTAAGTCAATGACCATTTCAGTACCAAAATAAATCTGGTGGTCACCCAAAATATCACTGAATGCAAACATGGTCATTCCCTGTGCGCCAAATAAATTATTGTACGATGCATATCCATTAACCAGATCCAGCGTGAAACGAGTTTTATACACTTTGGGGATATAACCATTTTCAGATAAATCCGTTGTATCCGTAACAAAATCTTCTGATGCATCTTCGGGCGTTTCAATGGATTTATTATAATGATCATATTCCCTGGCAAATATCCAATCTTGATAATCTCTGCCCGAAGTTCTGCCTGAACTCCACCGTCCTCTCTTATGGCGACGCAAATCCGTTAAATCTTCAGATACTTCATCCTGCTTCATTATGTATCTCGTTACGGGAACATCCATGGCTTCTTTATCTAATGGGAGGCTCATGCTATACACATCCCAGCCCATATCGGCGTAGCCGGAAAAAATCAAATAGCCGTCATCATCCGTAAGGCTCAATTGAAAAGCGCCGGTAAGAATGTTGGTTAGGGCCACCGGTTCTGTATCCAAATTATGACGATAAATATTCCACACGCCGCCTTTATCCGACACGTAAAATAATGTATTCGTCTCCGTATGAGGCCAAATTGGATAATCTTCATTATAGTCTGTGGCAGTTAAGCGATTGATTGTTTTTGATTTCACCTCGATGGTATAGAGATCTTTTTGAGAAAATGTTTCCATTTCAATGGATTCAGGTTCATACTCACCGGTAAGATCATCTTTGCGATCTGAAACAAATACCAATGCTGTTCCATCGTTATTCCATGCCGGTTCAGAATCGGAATAAATATCATCTGTCAACGGAGTTAGTTTTTCCGTTTCTAGATTATAAACATATATGTCGCTGGCGCCGGCTTTCGTACCAATAAAGGCCAATTCATTTCCATCGGGGCTCCATGCAGCGGTGAAAATACCATCAAGATTAAACGTCAGTTTTTCTTTCTTTCTGGTTTTAACATCGATTAAATACAACGCATCCGTTTTGCCTGCTTTAGCCGCAATGGCAATCCGTTTACTATCCGGTGACCAGGAAATTCCGGGCTGGAGTAACTTTAATTCTTCAAAGTCCACAGACCTGTTTCCTTTTACCAACCGCCTGATTTCTTCGCCATCTATTGCGTCTAATAGATAAATATCAAAATATCCTGATCTGTCTGATAATACAGCTATCTTGCTCCCATCCGGGGAAACTGCGGGAGAGATGTTGTAGTAATTCTTCGCTTCTTTATGATCTGTCAGACGTTTGGCAATATCTTCTATTTCATCCCGCCCGGCAACATCCGGCCAATATTCTTTTTTCAAATATTTATGCCACTGCTTGGTCAAGTCTTCATAATCCATGCCCAATGCCCGTTCGAAACCCTTTTCTGCGTTTTGGGTCATTTTCATGGCATTAATAATTTCACCGATTTTTTCACGACCATATTTTTCAGCTATGAATCGCCAAACGGATTGTCCGCCTTTATAAGCCATGTAGAATTCCAATTCCTTCACTGTAGGCATTTTTTCATTTATGGACAAATCGCGCATGGTCATATCCGCTTTGGTCTCCCAATTCATGGATAGGTATTCAGCCAATCCTTCATTCACCCACAGTGGGATTCTCAACTTTACACGGCCGGCGATGATACTTTGAATATTGCCGTCATAAATCATATCATTCAATAATGCATGAACCAACTCATGATGAATAACATGACGGAATTGTTCATAATCCCCTTCGAATGGCAGCACAACTCTGTTTTTAAATAATTCTGTTACACCACCAATCCCTTCCTGCATGTACTGCCAGATAACATTTGTCTGCTGAAAATCATTGTGGGAATAGTAAACAATAATAGACACCCGTTTTTTTAATGTCCAGCGTAGATGTTTGGAAATCTGCTCGTGGGCGTCTTCAGCAACCTTTGCAGTAAACTCAGCTAAATGGGTATCATCCCCATAAAAATACACATCAAAATTCGGAGCTGAAATCAAGGACCAATCAAAATCCTTATATTGAACCTTATTTTGACCAAATGATTGGGCAAGCAACCCTTCAGCCAATAGAATGACAATGACAATTATTTTTCGCATATGTTAAAGTTACGTCGATACGTTGATTGAGTTCCAGAAACTATACTCCCATGAAACTATGGATGTTTACTGCAGAAGTCAATCATTGGACACAAAAATAATAAACATGTTAAATATGACATTTCCTTTGCCTGTACATCTTCAAAAAAGTAAGTTTCTGCTTATGCAATTGCCCGTCTACTTTATTTCCGATATACATTTAATGCTCAATTACAATGAGCAGGAAAAGAATCGACAGGAAAAGCTGTTTCGATTTATGGATTCAGTCGCTCAATCCGGAGGGACATTATTTATCATTGGTGATCTTTATGATTTCTATTTTGAATACACGCATGTTATTCCAAAGGTCTATTTTCCTCTTTATCAAAAATTGTATAGCTTAAAAAATGCAGGCGTTGAAATTCATTTTATAACCGGAAATCATGATCACTGGACCATGGATTTCATGAACCAAACTCTCACGACAAAGGTCTATTTCGATGATGTGTCAATGGACATACATGGGAAACGATTTTATCTGACTCATGGAGATGGTATCCTATCTTGGGATAGAGGATACAGACTTTTAAAAGCTGTTATCCGCAGCAAACTGTTTATATGGCTTTATCGCTGGATTCATCCCACCATTGGTTACGGCATTGCCAACGCCATTTCCAAGCGAGGCCGCCATTATGAACATTCACAGGAGTATAATGAAAAGGTGCTCAATGAGTTACGAATTTTCACAGAAACCATCGCGGCGGATGGCCATGATTATGTTTTAACCGGCCATTATCATCAGGCTCGCATTGAAAATGTGAACGGCGGGAAGCTGGTTGTTCTGGGCGATTGGCTGCAGTATTTTTCCTATGCTATTTTTGATGGAAATGATATTGAACTCAAATTTTGGGAAACGAATGCGTAGATATATCCTATTAATATTTATGGCGGCTTCCCTTTCTTTTCAAGGCTGTTCCATGATTAAAGGACTCTTTGGAAAAAAGAAAGGAAAAGCCGATGTGAACCTTGCTCAGGTAGAAAATCTGCGCCGGGATTACCAAGACGGACGCGTTCAGGCTTTGCAGGAATTGATCAATATGTATAATGATTCCAACCTGCCTTTTGATGTCCGTATCGCTGCAGGAGATGTTCTCGCACAAACGCAACACCCCACAGCAATGAATGCCATTGCCTCGGTTGTATCGGAAGCGGAAGCACTGGATTTGAGTTTTATGGAAGCATCCATCGAACTGCTGGCGGAGTTTCGAAATAATCCTGCAGCCGGCGATGCCATGGTAAGAGCCATGCACACCATTGATGAAAAATCCAATAAACTGCACATGACTCTTGTGCGCAGTTTAAACAGAGTCCGGACAAAAGATCAGGTTTTGGCCTTGTTGGAATTGTATGAAGTATCCAAAGCAAATGTCTCCCGAACGGATAAATTGCTGACGGAAACACTTGGTGCAATTGGATCCGATGAGGTGATTCCGATTTTGGTGACCATTTCCAAAGATTCAGATATTAATATTGCTGTGCGAAATCGAGCTTTAGAAATCCTGGGAAAGAAAGATCCCCATGAAGTGGCGCCGGCATTTGCGGAATTATTGGGTGATCCGGATATGAATACAGAGATACGGGAATTTGCCATCAATACCATGGCGGGAGTCAAAGAAGAAAACTTGATTCTTGCTCTTATTGAAACGTATAACACTGGAAAGCGCCAATACTTCAGCATGCTCAATACACTATTGGATGCCTTAGGCGAATTCGATGATCCCCAAGTATATAAAGCAACCGTTGATATAGCTCAAAATGATGAATTCCCGATTCCAATCAGAGCAAAAGCCATCCGCGCACTTGGCCGATTTGCAGATGATAAAACAGTCAAGATGGTATTACCGGTTCTAGCTAGTTCAGATAATTATCCCTTACGTCCGGCCATGATGGATATGCTCCAAACTATGGGTAAAACAGATGTATTTGCGGAAGATTTACGCCGACTTGCTTTTCAGGCTCAACAGGAAGCATTGAACAAATGAAGCCGTTTTTCATTTTAATTTTTATTTCCTTCATTTTTGCACAGAATACAGATACGTTAAAATTGGATTCGACGACTGTGAATACAGTCCAGAAAGAAGGAACAGAATTCCCAGAAGTAAAAATTGAAAAAAATAAAGCAGAAAAACTCACGGACGAAAATTTCTTTTTTGATTATAAAGATGATCTTCAAGGTTTACAGATTCAAATCGATTCACTAAAACGTGTTATTCGTGTTATGGAACGGAAAAGAGCTATTCCCGGCATTAATGAAGAATTACTAAACCTTATCAGAATACCCGAACTCCAACACCGAATTGAACTGACTAACGGTACAGTGGTAATCGGAGAAATAATTGAAGAATCAGATTTGGAAATCATTATCCAAACCACCCTCGGTCAATTATCCATTGATAAAGATAAAGTGGTCAATATTGAAGAGGAAAGACCTCCGGCGCCCAAAATAGAATTGATGAGTGATCCATTTGTAAGCGTCTATCCGGATCATGAAGAAATTACAGGAATGGTGAAAAATTCAGGAAAAGCTCGTGCAGATTTTGTGCGCATAATTGCAAAACTCTGGACACCGGAAACTGAACTGGCAGCATTGGATTCAGCGTTTGCATCGGGATCCGATCAGGAATACAGCACAGGTGTTATTTCTGATACAGCTATCGAACCGGGAGCTACAGCCAATTTTATAATAACCATCCCTTTGGAAGAAGGATCTACTGCGGTTGAATATCGTACATACGATATACATTGGACTGAAGCAGACTAATGTCGTGTCAAGCCTGTACTGACGTAACCAAGTCTGGTTATTTTTATCATTAACTTCGTTGAATATCTTAATCATAGCTTCCGGCTATGAATAAAACATTCGCCTTGTTACTGACAATAATACCTGCGAATTTTTACACACTACACACTTGACACAACACTAATTTATTTTATAAGTAAAACTTTTTCAGTTTGGATGTTATTCCCGCTTACTAACTGAACAAAATACACGCCGCTTGGCGAATCGACTGCATTCCAAGTGACTTCATGCTCACCGGCTGGTAATTCACCGTTAACAAATTCATCCACCAATCTGCCGGTAATATCGTAAATCCGTAGTGACAGCAAATTTGATTTCTCTACCGAAAACCGGATGGTAGTTGTTGGATTAAATGGATTGGGGTACGCCGGATAAAGTTTCACTTGTGATGGAAGAATGTGTTCATCTTCTATGTCAACTTGCGGAAGGGCCACTCCGATCATGGAGATCGACCCATTGGAAATATCGATTATCCCCGGTGGAATTCCTGCTTGCAGGGCACCAATTTCAAAACTGCCAGAGATTGAATCTACAGAAATATGAACAAGATTGATTGAGCCTGATAAGCCCACATAAGCATCGCGTGTAATTATGATTATTATTTCAGTAAATAAATCTTCCAGAAATGTTGAGTCAAGCAGGGTTGAGTCTTGATCAATGGAGTCCGGAAGAAGATCGGCGAATTGACTAAAAAATGAGGTGTCTACTTCAGGGAAAAACCCAAAAACAACATCAGGATTTTCCCAATCATTTGGAGGTAATGACCATGTATTTGATGTCAAATTTGTATCGGGTGAATTAAGATAAATAAATAATGCTGAAACTGTAACAGAGTCCAAGGGCTGAAATGCAGAAAAAAGAAAACTCGTTCCGTCTTCATTCTCGGTTTTAATTGCGGAGGCACCGCCCAATGTAGAATCACTCAATTCAGCTTGAAACGTTCCGCTGATGGAACCGGAATAATCAAAACTGATTGAGCCAAGAAAAGCACTTTGCCCCAAACAGAAAGACATAAAATAAATAAGGGATATTTTTTTCATTAAGATGTCAACGTAACCATAATGGCATTCTGTGCATGGAGACGATTCTCCGCTTGGTCAAACACAATAGAATATCCCGCTTCCATCACTTCATCAGTCGTTTCTCGTCCTCGCTCTGCCGGCAGGCAATGCATGAAAAGAGTTTCTTTTCCGGTGCGAGCCATCATTTCCCCATTCACTTGAAAATCAGCAAATAACTTTTCGCGAGTTTCCGCTTCTTCTTTCTGTCCCATGGATGCCCACACATCTGTATAAATAACATCTGCTCCTTTTACTCCATTAATGGGATCATGAGTAATCACAATTTCAGAACCACTATTTGTTTTCGCCATTTTCACTGTTTCTTCATCGGGAGTAAATCCTTCCGGGCACACACAAGTAAATTTCATGGGCAGTCGTGTCGCTAATTGCAGCCAGGAATTGACAATGTTATTCCCGTCGCCAACGTAACATACATGGAGGTCATCCAATGAATTTCGATACTCACTAATTGTTAGGATATCCGCCATAATCTGACAGGGATGATTATAATCCGTGAGGCCGTTTACAACGGGCGAATTTGAATATTCAGCCAGTTCAAGAATATGATTATGTTCGAATAACCGAGCCATAATAACATCATTATATCGGCTCACCACCCGGGCAATATCCTTGATAGCTTCCCGTTTTCCAATACCGATATCATTGGGACCCAAAAACAAGGCATGTCCACCCATCCACGTAAAACCTGTTTCGAAAGAAATCCGTGTTCTAGCAGATGGTTTGGCAAAAATCATGGCCAATGATTTGTTATGGAAATGCTTGAAATCTTCTTTATTGCGAAATTTGGATTTCAACTTCTTGGCCAGTGAAATGATTTCAAGAATTTCTTCTTTGCTCAAATCCTTGATGTGTAAAAAATGTTTATTCATTCATTATCAAATCTTCTTACCCCTCCTCCCTATCGGGAAGAGGGGTAAGCAATTAATCGTTCAACATTTCAAACAGTTTTGAATCCGCCGGAAGCACAAGTGTTGTTTTCGTATCTATTATTTTCTTATATGCTTCCAGAGTTCGGGTGAATTCGTAGAAATCTACATCTTTGTTAAAGGCGTTGGCATAAATTTCTAATGCTTTTGCTTCTCCTTCACCACGAATTTCTTCAGACTCTTTATAGGCATTAGCAAGAATAATCGTCTTATCTTTTTCTGTGGAAGCACGAATTTTTTGGGCTTCTTCTTCTCCTTCAGATCGAAATTTGTTCGCTTGCCGTTTTCGTTCCGCATCCATTCGGGCATAAATTGACATTTCATTTTCCCGAGGTAAATCCACCCGTTTAATTCGTACATCTACCACTTTAATACCATATTCATCAGTAGATTTGTCACTGGCACGTGTAACTGTTTCCATGATTTCTTCCCTAGTTTCAGTAATGATTTCAGACATATTATGTTTACCCAATTCTTGACGAAGTTCTGAATACACAATATCATCCAAGCGGGTTACAGCATTTGGGATTGCCTGCACTGTTTGTAGAAACAATAGTGGGTCCATAATTCTCCAACGCACATAGTTATCCACAATGATCGTTTTTTTATCCTTACTTAACACTTCTTCCGGAGCCACATCGTATTCTAAAAGACGATCATCAAACGTTACAGCATTTTGAAAGGGAACGGGTAATTTGAAATGTAATCCTGGTTCTGTAATTGTACGGACCGGTTTACCCAATTGCAGGATGACAACCTGTTGACGCTCATCCACAATAAATACGGTTGTAAAAAAAATAATGAGACCAAGTACAATGATGACTAATAAAGATTTTTTCATTAGTTACCTCCTTTTTCATTCAGGTTCAAAAGATTTAAAAGATTTCCACCATCTCCACCCGGAACGATATATTTATCAATATTGGGTAAAATTTCTTCCATGGTTTCCAGATATAACCGTTTGCGAGTTACATCTTTGGCTTTTTTGTATTCCACTAGCATGGCGCTAAATTTGGCAACTTCACCTTCAGCTCGTTTGACTCGTGCTTCCCGAAAACCTTCTGCTTCCCGAATCATCGCTTGGGCCTCTCCCCTTGCTTTTGGAATAATATCGTTCCTGTAACCTTCTGCTTGGTTGATCATACGGTTTTTGTCTTCTTTAGCAGAAGCCACATCCTTAAAAGCAGCAATAACTTGCTTTGGAGGTGATACATCCTGCAACTGAACTGCGACTACAAGAATTCCGGTATCATACTTATCTAAAATACTTTGCAGTAATTCTTTCGTCTCCTCTTGGATCATGAATTTCCCAGAGGTCAGAGCTTCATCAATTTTATGCCTGCCAACCACAGTCCGTAGGGATGCCTCAGCAGATTCCCTTACGGTAAGGATTGGCTCAACAAAATTGAAAAGGTAATTTGCTGCATCTTTTATTTTATACTGAATAATCAATTCGGCATCCACAATGTTTTCATCTCCCGTAAGCATAAGACTTTCTTTTTCTATGGTGCGGAATTGATTTTTCCCTACAGATCTAAACCCAATTTCCACACGTTTCACTTCTGTAACTTTCGGCGTTTGCACAGTTTCTATGGGAAAAGGGAAATGATAGTTTAATCCTGATTGAGTGACGCGAGTATGTTGTCCAAATGTTTGCACAACGCCCACTTCATCGGGGCCCACAACATAGATACCCGTCAATAACCAAAAGACCAAACCAATGCCAAGCATGGGGATGATTCCGATGGATGGTAAATCGACCTCTTTGTCGCCGATTATGATTCGTTTAGGTGACATTATTTTTCTCCAATTATATGTTTATTCATATTTGTTTACGCAACCGAGCCACAGGAACATGAAGTTGTTCACGATACTTTGTCACGGTTCTTCGCGCCACAGGATAGCCCTGCTTATTTAACATATCTTTTAATTTTTCATCCGTAAAAGGATGTTGTTTTTCTTCTTCATCAAGCATTTTTTTCAGCAAGCGTTTAATCAGTAGAGTACTTATTTCCTCTCCACTTGCTGTAATCATCCCTTCTGTGAAGAAAGATTTTAATTCAAAAATGCCATAAGGTGTGTCAACATATTTCCCACGTGTTGACCGGCTGACAGTTGATACATCTACTCCTATTTCATCAGCAATATCCTGGAGTTTCATGGGCTTTAATTGATTTAAGTTCCCTCGGAAAAACTCCGGCTGTCGTTTGATAATTTCCTGCATTACATTTGTGAGTGTTTTACGCCGTTCAGAAACAGCATCCACAAACCATTCAGCATTATCTACTTTTTCCTTAATGAATGATTTGGCTTTTTTATCTAATTCACCCGCCAACATATCCACGTATTCACGGTTTACTTGGACTTCAGGTAACCAACTGTCATTCACTACAATCACCCAATTTTCTTCCCGTTCGTACACGATCAATTCCGGTATGACTGATATTGTTTCTGCACTTTCATGCCCTTCTCCCGGTTTTGGATTCAGATGGCTTATAACGTCCAAAGCAATTTTTATTTCATTATCTGAACATCCTACTTTTTCCGCCAGCTGATCGTAACGATGATTGGCTACATCATCAAAATATTCGTTGATCAATTTATAAGCGATTGGGTGTTTTGAATCATCAATTTGTATTAATAAACATTCTTGCAAATCTCGGGCTGCGATACCTTTAGGTTCAAACGTTTGAACCGTCTTCAATATGGAAAGTACATCCACTAAATCCATCACAAAACGATCGCTGATGAGTTCCAAATCAACAGCTAAATAACCATTTTCATCCAAATTATATATTATTTCTTCGGCCACTGCTCTTTCGTTTGTGTAAAAATCACAGAGGTTTAATTGGTCTGCTAAATATTCCACAAAATCTTTTTTCTGGGGAAGTGGCATATCTTTATATTCTTTTTTTTCATAAATATTGGGTGGTTCAAATTCATAATCCTGATCCCAATCCAAACCATCATCGTCAGCTGTTTCTTCTTCAGGTTCATTGGTCCCTTCAATTTGATCCAAAGCGGGATTTATTTCCAATTCATCCAAAATTCGTTCTTCTAAATTCACAGCATTGAGCTGCAGAATGGCCGCCTGCAATATTTGTTGAGGTTGGAGGACTTGTTTTTGTTCTAATCGATGTTGCAGCTTTGCCATTTGGATTCTATAAAAAAGTAAATAATGATGTTATGAAAACTCTGATAAATCCTATTTTAAAACCCCTTTGTTTTTCCCCTATGACAGGGGAAACATATGAACTTTGAAGAATCCTAGTTATCCACCTGTAACAGGGGGATAATGGGGGTTTATTAAAAAGTGTTTCATGAAAATTCTTTCTTTTAATATTAATGTCCACCGAAATACTCTTAATCCAGTTTAAATTTTTCGCCTAAATACAGGCGTCGTGTTTCTTCATCATTCGCAAGAAATTCAGATGTGCCGGAATTCAAAATACGGCCGTCAAACAATAAATAGGATCGATCGGTGATTGAGAGTGTTTCACGTACATTATGATCCGTAATCAATACACCGATATTGCGGTCTTTTAATGATCGAACGATCTGTTGAATATCTTCCACTGCGATGGGATCCACACCTGCAAACGGTTCATCCAGTAATATAAAATTAGGTTCCATGGACAAAGCTCTGCAAATCTCCACACGGCGTCTCTCGCCCCCGGAAAGCGTATTCCCTTTGTTATTCCGTAAATGAGATACGGATAATTCATCCAACAATTGATCTATCTTATCCTGTTGTTCTTTTTTAGTCATGGAAGTCATTTCCAAGACCAGTTTCAAATTATCTTCCACAGATAATTTTCCAAATATAGATGCTTCTTGGGACAAATATCCAATTCCTTTACGTGACCGCATGTACATAGCATCATTGGAAATATCTTGGGTATCCAGAAAAATATGCCCTTTAGATGGCTTTATCATCCCGGTGATCATATAAAAGGTCGTTGTTTTTCCCGCACCGTTGGGGCCCAATAAACCAACAATTTCTCCCTGGCTTACTTCTAAATCGACGTCTGACACCACCCAGCGGGTTCCGTACTGTTTAGAAAGGTTTTTACCTTTGAGTGTGTGTTTACTGTTCATCATCTTTTATTGATGTCACGCCGGACGGTTTGATAATCCGCCAATTTTCCATGGCGATATCTGATTCAAATCCAATGCCGTAAAGTGTGTCGCCCTTTTCGGTTGTGAGCATGACATTATCCTCTGTATAAATTAACTCTTCTTTGGAGTCCCAGACCAATGTATCCGTATAAAGTGTCACACCGCTGTCGGATACAACAATCACATTTCCCATGGCCCGCATAAAATCATTTCCTTCTTCAACTTCAGCGATTTCTGATTTCAGATTTGTGGTATGATTCTCTTCTTCATCAAAAAAATCAGCATTTACACGCTGATCCAAGAGGATAAATTCCTTTTCATCATATTTTTCCAAATGACCTGAACGCACAATGGAGCGAATAGTACCATTATCAGTGAGTGTAATGGTTACTTTCCAACTTTCCTGATCCGGAAGGCCCTCCCGTGTATTTGTATATTTATCCTCAACTCGGTTAGAGCAACTCATTGAGCACATAAAAATAAAAACCCATAAACCCAAAAATGGAGAAGAATTAAATATTAAAAAATGATTTCTCGTATTCATAATAATATCACCTCCCCACCAGCCTACGCTTCGCCTCCGGCTGGCAGGCGAGACCCCGGGGCTGAGGAGGGGATTTAGGGGTGGTGTAATTTATTTAATTTTTTCCTGCTTTCTCATTGCTACAATCTATGACATCTTGAGGTGTTCGGCAAAATGTAGCAAAAATAAAGAAGATGAAAAATTTAATGATAGGGATCGGTTTCGGGAGGATTCTGAACTTCATCACGGAGTTTATACAATACCTCATCTAAACGGCCTTGTTGAGTGAGTATCCATTCCAGGGCTTCCCGAAAAGCGCCTTCACCGCCTGATTTTTCTGTTATATGAACAGCGATCTCTTTTACCAGCGGATACGCATTAGCTACGGCTATGGGGACAGCTACCTGTTCCATGATGGATATGTCTATAAGATCATCGCCGATATAAGCAATCTCATCATCACTTAATCCGTGCTTTGCTTTGATTTCATTGTACGGAATTCGTTTGTCCAATGTACCATTATAAACTTCCTTAATTTTCATTTCGCCGGCTCGAATGGTCGTTGCTTCAGAATGGCGGCCGGATATCAAAGCTAATTTCATTCCGGCTGCACGAGCAATGGCTGACCCGGCTCCATCCGTTACATTAAAACGTTTCAATTCTTCGCCATTAGCACCTTTGTAAATGGATCCATCCGTCAGTACACCGTCTACGTCGGAAATGAGCATTTTAATATTGGCGCAGAGTGTTTTTGTTTCAGCCACAAACAGCCTCACGAATACGCTTTATAGACACCAATAAATCTTCCAATTGATCCAAAGGCCATTGAGTGGCAGCATCGGACTTGGCTTCGTTTACATTATCGTGGACTTCCATGAAAATTCCATCCGCCCCGGCTGCAACAGCTGATTTTGTCATCGTCGGAATAAATTCCCTTGAACCGCCTGTATTGCTGCCACTTCTTCCCGGCATCTGTGAGCTATGAGTCGCATCAAATATTACAGGATAACCCGTTTCTTTCATGACCGGGATGGAGCGCATGTCCGAGATCAAACTCTCATAACCAAATGTTGTACCCCTATCCGTGAGCAATATTTGATACCCCCCGGCCTTTTCAATTTTTGAAACAATGCTTCCCACTTTCCAAGGTGATAAAAATTGTCCTTTTTTCACATTCACCGTTTTCCCTGTTTTTGCCGCCGCTTCAATAAGATCTGTTTGTCTGCATAAAAAGGCTGGAATTTGTAAAACATCAGCAACTTCGCCAACCATGGCACATTGGTTTGGTAAATGGACATCGGTCAAAACAGGAATTCCCACTTTCTCTTTCACAGCTGAAAGAATTTCCAATCCTTCATCTAAACCAGGACCGCGGAATGCATCTCCGGACGTTCGATTCGCTTTATCGAAAGAATTTTTGAACACAAAAGGAAGTCCAACTTTAGAGCATTCATTCGCAATTGCATCTGCCATAAACAATGAATGCTCCCTGCTTTCGATGACGCAGGGTCCGGCAATTATGGGTAAAGCATCTCCGCCAAAAGAGACGCTTCCGGTTTGAATGATATTAGACATGGTCGGATTTTAAATGATATTGAACTGCTGCGCCAACAAAATCCCGAAAAAGTGGATGGGCTTTGCTAACCCTGCTTTTTAGTTCTGGATGAAATTGTCCGGCTACAAACCAAGGGTGATCTTTTAATTCAATCATTTCCACCAAGTTTAATTCTGTGTTTGCACCGGAAAATATCAATCCATTCTTTTCAAGTTTTGCTCTGTAACGATTATTTACTTCCCATCGATGGCGGTGACGTTCGGAAATTTTCTTTTTATGATACGCTTTGTACGCTTTCGTCCCGGATTTAAGTTCGCAATCATAGGCTCCCAGACGCATGGTTCCGCCCTTACGCTTAATAGCTCGCTGGGATTCCATGAGAGCAATGACGGGATATTTTGTCCGCTTATTGAATTCTGTACTGTTGGCGCCATTCAATCCACATACGTGGCGGGCAAAATCAATCACGGCACATTGCAGTCCCAGGCAAATTCCCAAAAAGGGTACATTATTCTCTCGGGAAAATTTACTGGTAAGGATTTTCCCTTCAGAACCGCGGGAGCCAAAACCTCCGGGAATTAATATACCATCAATATTTTTAAATGCTTTAGCCGCATCAGCATCCGAATAAATATTTTCTGTATTCACCCATTTCACATTAACACTTGCATCATTTTCTACGCCGGAATGAACAAATGCCTCCAGAATGCTTTTATAGGCATCAGGGAGTTCTGTGTATTTCCCGCACATAGCAATATTGATTTTGTGAGTTGGATTTTTAAAACGGTGGATAAATGTTTCCAAATATTCAATATTGGGTTTAGACAGCAATTCCATTCTGTCCATAATTTCTTGACCCATTTCTTGTTTATGTAGAACAAGGGGTACTTCATAAATGCTCGGGACGTCGAGCCCTTCGATTACATGATCGGGAGCTACATTGCAAAACAACGCCAGTTTATCCCGAACGGATTTGGTCAGTTTCCTGTCTGTGCGACAGAAAATAAAATCCGGGGTTAAACCAATTTCCCTCAGCTTCATTACAGAATGCTGGGTCGGTTTAGTTTTTAATTCTTCACTGGCTTTTATGTACGGAACCAATGTTACGTGAACTAAAACATGGTTATGGTATCCTACCTCCAATGATAATTGACGAATTGCTTCTAAAAAAGGTAAACTTTCAATATCACCGACCGTTCCACCCACTTCACAAATAACGACATCATATTTCCGGGGTTTATTTACAGCACGAATGCGATTGATAATCTCATCTGTAATATGGGGGATAACCTGAATCGTCGCGCCTAAATAATCCCCTTTACGTTCCCGATCTAACACAGTGCTATAAATCTGGCCGGTAGTGGCATTATTATTCTTACTCATATCCACGTCGATAAAGCGCTCGTAATGTCCGAGGTCCAAGTCTGTTTCGGAACCATCATCGAGTACAAAAACTTCGCCGTGCTGATACGGATTCATGGTCCCGGGATCCACATTCAAATAGGGGTCCAGCTTTATAATGGACACTTTCAATCCGGCGCTTTTTAATAAATAACCGATAGATGCAGCAGCAATTCCTTTCCCTAATCCGGAAATGACGCCGCCGAGTACGAAAATATATTTTGTTTGTTTAGCCATGAGTCTCCATAAATGCGTTTAAATCTTTTTCAGTATCGATGCCCCTGCCCGTATAATCGGTCATGAGTACGTGGATTGGTAAACCATTATCCAATATACGTAATTGTTCGAGTTTATACTTTTTTTCATTTTCTGTCTGGGTCATATTGGTGAATTTTATAAGTGCTTTTTTACGAAAAGCATACATACCGATATGCCTGTAATATCCCCCCGATTCATAGTGTCTTGGTTCACGACGAAACGCCATGGCTATATTGTTTTGGTCTACCAATACTTTTACCACATTTGGATCCAATTCATCTTCCGCAGAAATATCAGTCGTTGCAGGTGTAGCCATAAATACATTTGGTGTTTCAAATATTCCCACAAGATCATCAATTAATTTCGGTTCCATAGCCGGTTCATCACCCTGGATATTAACCACAATATCTGCATCCAGTTCCCCGACTACTTGTGCCACACGATCCGTACCAGATTTATGGTCGGAGAATGTCATGACTGTGTTGACATTAAACGGTTTTAGCGCTTTGGCTGTATCATCACTGTCAATAGCGATAATGACTTCATCCAAAGAATCCGCCTGCAGAGCTTGTTCATATACATGAACAACCATGGGCTTTTCGTTAATGGGGGCAAGTATCTTTCGGGGGAGTCTAATTGAGTGCAGCCGGGCCGGGATGACACCGACATTCACGAGGGAAAAACCAATCCATTGAGGGGACACGTTTCCACCGAGTAAGAATAATCATTCATAATTATATATCCATTTGTCCATAATTCGGTAAAAACTTGACGGGAAGTTAAGAAAATGAATGTTTCAAGTAAGAATAAAAAAAATTGTGTACTGTTAAATGTCCTTGTAATAAATACCTGTTTATAGGAAAAAGTCCTTGTAGTAAATACCAAAAATGGGATTATTCCATTGGAAGCACCATTTTATTCAACTGCACAAACTTAGCCGCCCGAACTACCTTGACAAGGTGGGAAATAAAATGAATCGTTTATCAAAAGTTGGTTTTTCCCGCCTTGT
>JACNLB010000023.1 GCA_014381755.1 Fidelibacterota bacterium
GTCCATTTTCTTTGTCTGTAATGTTTCCAGATAGCCTATGGATGGTTTGCCAACTCCAGTGCTTCTTCAGCATACATCAATGATATTGTAGGTTCATTTTCCTTCGTTATGCTGCTTAACTCAAGGAGGATTGGGACCCTATCTTGATTATCTAATGCTTCTAATTGAAGCGCCAAACTATCTTTATTGGATGCCTGTGCAGATACAAGGAAAATGAAGAATAGTATTAAAAGATTTTTGTTCATGAAGTTATGACTATAAGTGAAGGTTGGGATACGAGATAATTTACATTTATTTTAGTTAATTTGGCGTGAATTAACCATACTTCGACTCTGCACAGCACAGGTGTTAATTCAATAAACTAACACGGTTAGATTGCTCCAAATTCTATTTATTATTCCGTCTTAGTTTCTTCCAAGCCATTGCGCCACCTGCACCAATCAAAAGCTCAAGTCCGCCAATGGGTGCTTGAGATGGTGCATCAGGAAAACCAACACCTTGCGCCAGCAAGAGTCCTGTGATTGATATAATTCCGATTAATAATTTTGTATATATATTCATAATATTTTCCTAGTCAAAAGAGATTGCCACGGTGTTTCACGCCTCGCAATGACATTTTATTTTATGTATGTAATCTTTTGAGTGAATGTCTTTTCACCTGATTTAAGTTTGACCAAATATGTTCCAGAAGATAGATTAACTGGATTCCATTGAATCTGATGTTTACCCGGTTTCATTCGCTCGTTTATTAACGTTTCAACCAATTGCCCTTTAACATTAAATATCTGTAGAGACGTTATTAATAACGTCTCCATATTTGGCACATCAAACGATATCATTGTGCTGGGATTAAATGGATTTGGATATACGGGATGTAAAGCAAATTCAATTGGTAATGTATTATCCTTAGTCGATAAGGCTGTGTATTCTATCGTAAGTGCAAACTGGCTCTCTCCCACTAAAGGATAGATATTCACACTTTCATTTCCATAAGAAAGAAAACTCCCTTTGGCTTGGGTAAAGAAGCTTAATTCATTTTGCATCAGTAAATCTGTTACTTCTCCAGTTTGATTATTCCTAAGGCTTAAGTTTAGAATTGTTTCTGGTAACTTACTTAAATCCCACGTCATACTCAGTTCTTCTTCATTTGTCACAAAATGGTAATCTTCATTTACTGTCAGTTTCATCACATCAAAAGGAATCTCAATCGTGCCTTCTCCTTCAAAGGGGAGATTGTTTATATCTAAGCCTGTCTCATTTGTATAAGATAATGCTACGATTCGTTCACTTGGTGAGATTGGCAGTAATTTATACCCATCAGCATTATCCATTCCCGTTTCGCCTGTTTCCATAAATGATACATACGTTTGATCTGAGTAATTATCTGAAGAAACAGTTAAACTAAAACTTCCTGTATGATCATTATCTGTGGTTCGATAAAAAGTACCTGCGACATTCGATTTATCTGCCGTCTCTATAGTCATACTTCCCGTTGCTCCACTGGCTTGTATCCAAAACCCTTGATAAGGGGCAATCAGGCCATCGGTTAAAGAACCTGTCGTTCCATTCCAACTTTTATATGCAGAGCTGGCATCATCCCATACGCTTGTAGTAGCTAAAAGACTCGTTTTACTTACTAAATCCCAATCAATAGTAGAAGCATAAGGATTACCCGCTAAAGCCCAGTTTCCGTTGGTGATACTGCTGACACTTGCACTGGAAGTATTTTCTGATCCACTAACACTTAAGGTTACTGGTAGATCATTATCTCCATCTGCATCTGTATCAGAAAAAACATAAACCAGAAATCCATCTCCGGCAGTTAAGGATGCTGTAGAAAGATTCGTCAAAGCTGTCCACGTTTGATTAGCTACATCGATTGTCCAAACATTCGCCGAACCGGATTCAGTATCCCCACCTGTCATCCCTTGAATCCAAAGTTCTGCTAATAGATCACTGAAGATAGTACCTGAAACTGGACTACTCATCATGCGGAAACCGGATGTGCCGGAGATGGTAACCGATTGTGCTTGTAAATAATCTGTATTATTCGACTGAGTCGTAGATGCCACATTCCCTACCGCATCATAGATGGCGGTGGAAGAAGATGGAACCACTGTCACCGTTTCACTGCCGTCCGGTGTCCCGGACAAAGAAATTCCCAATGTATAAACATTACCGCTGGCAGAAATACTCGAAGGTGTGGTGCTGGATAATGTGGCCGTCCCACCGCTAATGGAAAGTGTAAAATCTGATGTTTCTAATGCACCACTGCCACTGTTGGTATTATATACCGCTTCGCTGAATGTTACATCTATAGTTGAATTGTCTGATGAAATTGTGGAAGCAGTTACAGTTGGGACAATGAAATCATATTCCCATGTACTAGTTCCATGGAAATATAAAACATTTGATGATCCATCCATACTAGATGCAGACAAAACACTTTCACCAGCTCCCGGATTACTCCCTGTAGATTGTTTTGTCCAAGTGTTGGCACTTAAATCATAAATCCAAGTATCGCTAAAATTACTTGAATTATTTTTTCCACCAAAAAGAACTGCTTGATCTCCGCCAATATATGCTAATCCATGCAATTTATACCCAGTAGCATCTAATGATCCTCCTGATTCGCTGGGATTTTTCAATGTCCAAGTGTTGGCACTTAAATCATAAACATAAGTATCCTTATAATAACCGTTGGCATCAGCACCACCAAAAAATAAAACCTGATCATCGCCAAGGTAACACATTTGATGATAATATCTAGTTCCAGGGCCACTACCACTTGGATTTTTATTAGTCATCTGATTATTACTTAAATCATAAAGCCATGTACCACTAATACCAGGATTACCACCATGCAATAAAACTTGATCATTCCCAATATAAGATATATCGTGATCTTGCGAAGCATTTAGACCTGAACCACCAACACTTGGACTTTTTTGTGTCCAGTTATCATCGCTTAAATCATATATCCATATTTCACTATAATATGTTCCAGCATATTGTCCTCCATATAACATTACTTGATCATCTCCAATATACGCCAGCGCATGTCTGAATCTAGCGTTTGGAACTGATGATGGTGATTTTTGGGTCCATGCGTTATCGCTTATATCATAGATCCAAGTATCATCTAAATTATTATATCCACCATATAATAAAATTTTATCATCGCCAATATATGCCATGTCATGATGAGATCGAGATGATGGATTTGTGCTTGGACTTATTTGAGTCCAATCACCTGCTCTTAAAAATATAACTATAAAAAAATAAAAAAATAAAAAAATATTTCTTTTAGTAGCCCAGTGTGATCGTATTTGTTTTTCTTGGCTCATTTAATTTATATCTCCTAGATCAATTGATCCTTTTAAACACTCTTCAGAATGAGACACTTGCCATAAAAATGCAGCAGTTCTGAACTTTTGCATTTTTTTCGATTCATTTACGCGTAATCCAACTACAGATTTTCTTCTTAATTGTGTATAAATATCCTGTATATCTGTGGGTTTAAAACCGTGTTTTCTGATACTCTTTTGACAGTGGTTTAAATCTCTGAAAATATTTTTTGCTTTTCTTCCATCAATCCTTTTTTCAAGGTCACCGTCATAGTTTAAAATAGAATTTATCGAATGTGTTGTTTTCCGCTTATTATTTATAATCTTTATCGCTTGGTCATATTCACCCACTAAAAGAAAGAAACACTTATATCCTTTTTCTTTTGAAATCATTGTTAGCTTAAGGACATCCTTTAATAGTTCGTCTTTATTAATATGAGCATCTTTTCCCAATTTTGAAGTAAGCACCTTGAGTTCAATGACAGCTAAAATATCTTTTGATTTATTATTATCTAATATTGCTATATCAGCATATTTACTTTTTGAATTGTTAGTAAAATGAAAATTACTTTCGATTCTCATTATTCCATTTTTTCTACCGGAAGTAGCTAAAATGATCTTTTCAGCAATTAATTGAACGGCACCTTCAGGAATTCGTGTAAAACTCAATGTGCGTTGGTATTCAACCCAACTTGCGGTTCCATTTACTAATTCTGTTGCCCAATTACTCATTCACTTTCCTTATTTACCCAATTCCCTATTCATGACACAATTACATAAATGAGTATTGAATTGTATTCTCAACAAATGATTATTCCCTTTTTTTATCCTTTTTCAAAAGTACAGAAACTTATGAGGTTGTATCATTTTTAGTTGTTTACTATTGTTATTTTTGAAATAAAGTTGTTTAATTCTTCTTTTTGTTGGGCTAATTCCTTAAGTCTCTTTTTTA
>JACNLB010000022.1 GCA_014381755.1 Fidelibacterota bacterium
ATTATATGACGTATGCAGGATTGAAGTATTATGACTATGCCACAAGAGAAACAGGGATAAAATATCCAAGTTGGGCAATGGGAACATCTTCTGCTCATATAGAAAGAATAAGAGGAAATGATATTAATGATATACTATTAGCAGGTCATGAAGGGGATTACTATCATTTTAATGGAATGAGTTGGTTCAAAGATGAAACGCCATTACCAGCTGAAAGAAAATGGATATATAATATGGACTATAAAAATAATATAGCTATAGTTGTAGGACATATAGATGCACATGGTCATGCGTTGGTAATAAAAGGATACAGAACCAATTAATTACAATCTAAATAGTCAATAAACCATGAAACAAAAGCAGAACTTAATTAAAATCATTCTTTTTTTCTTCGTAGTGATATCAACAAATTATGGACAATTCATTCACTCATTACCCAACCAAGCTATTTTTCAATTTCCACCGGACACGAATGAAGTTTATAGTGCTTTTAATATTCAGCATGAATTAAGTGAGATTCTCTATGCAGCAGGAAAAATAGAAGCACCAATAGATTCTGTTTATCCGCCTATTCTTTCAACAACTGATTTCTGGTCAGAAGGAAGTTGGGGGAGAGGATATTATACTCAAATTGTTGAATACCAACCCGGAAATGAGGATTTCAGATACGAACAATGGTATTCTCCTATAGACACTACAGAAAATGGCAACATACGATATGCTGCATGTTATCCGTTAATTAGAGATACAGGAAGAAGGTTAATTGGATATATTAATGCAATTAAAAATGTTCATTATCCCACAGATTTTGATAATCTGGACCAGAAGATTAAAGATGGAATAGAACATCTACTAAATGTAGAACAAAATTCAAATGGGAGTTTTAATTGGTATCGGTATAGAGCAAGCCAAGACAACACTGAAAATTCTGGTGTCCAAGAAAATGTGTACCCCACAAGCATAGCATTACGTGCTTTATGTGAGGGATTCAGTTTTATAAATGACGAGATGAATGATGCTTCTTTAAATGTTCAAATTATAAATGGAATAGAAAGTGCATCTACCTGGTTAATTGATTATAATTTAGATATACCAGGCTATAATCATGGAAATATTAATATGAAATATCATGCGGTATGGGGTTTGGTTGGTGCATATAAGATTACAGGAAATACAACATATTATAATACAGCAAAAGCTATAGCTCTAACATCATTTGATTATCAACGTGATGATGGTTCATGGGAAACACCTATAAGTGACCAAACTGAACCTTGTATTGAAAATATAACATATAAGAAATGGCATGACACTCGCATATATTACCATGGTATGATATTACGAGGGCTATCAGAATTATATAGTATTGTAGAAAATGATGGAAATTTCAAAAACCAATTAAAAGAACGAATTGTAAGAAGTATAAATCATGTAATTGACTATAATGGAGTACCGCCTGATTCAGATGCACCAAATTCACGATTATATTCTCCAAACGGGATACATGACGGTAGGGTATTTATAATTCATAGAGATGAGGTAGATAAAGATTGTGATCCTGTTATTGGTAACAAAGGAATTGATGGTCAAATACTGAATGGTTTAGTTAGTACAAGAAATCATGTGGGATTTAACAATGAAGACACAGAGAGATTAGATCAATTGATAAATTATATTGCAAATGGAATGGCAAATTGGATTAATAATGTATCATATACAAAAAGAGTTTGGCACAGTGATCAAAAACTTATGGGACTTGGTAAATACATAGGTAAGATAAAATCTGTTATATTATCTAACAGGGATTTGAGTGAATACAATTTATACGGCTCATTATCTATTGATAATGTTTCAATTCCTTCGGGAAATTCCCACCAATTTTTGTCTTACAAAAATGACCTTCACGATTTATGGACTGATGAACCGGAGTTGGACGGGAAAATACATATCAATTGGAATGATGAGTATGAATCATTCAAGTTAAATCAATTCGATTTAGATTTATCTCACAATGGAAGACAAACCGCATATTTTGATAATCAGCATACAATTCCCATAAACTCAAATCTCAATATTCCAATTCTGATTCAAGACCCCTGGTATTTACGTAATCCCGACGACCCGCCGGCAGAATGGATACAAACAGGAAACGATTGGTTGGATGCAAATGGTCAATACAGTGTTTTTCTAAATCAAAATGAAGATCTTGATCCAGATTTACCCATCTACAGTTTGAAAACACCTCTATATGTTGGCCAATTGAATGGAATTTTTCAATTTACCCATTGGTCCGGAAATGATGTTTTATTTAATGGGAACAGTACTTCAAATGAGTTACTAACAAATGTTGTATTTCTTACATCTGAATCTCACGTCACTGCCAATTATGATTTGAACAACCCTTTGAACCTCCAGCCGGGTGCATTGTTCATACCTCCGGATGAAACACTTATTATTTACGCTGATTCTGATATTTCATTTGCAAGCACAACCTCCTATGTTGATAATCCTTTTAACCCAATATATACCGAAACAGAAGGATTCCGTTTATATGTCCAAGGAAAACTAATTGTGGAAAATAATGTAAAACTCAAAAAAAGTGGTAATGGCTTATGGGGAGGAATAGTTCTTGAACCTGATGGCATTCTGGAGATGAATGGTGCTTTGATTGAAGATGCGTTTATTGGTATAAATATTCCAGATCCAGGAGAAAATTTTCTTGATACTATTTATTCAAAAATTGAACGATGTGTATTTAAAGATAACGCCATATCTTTACTGTATATAAATAACAGCAATTGTGGATATTCTCATCCAACTGTTGAAATAAATAACAATACTTTTTATAATAATGAATTCACAGTGTTTACTCATTCATTTGCTGATCCGGACGATTGTGATATTCCAAAACCAAGTTCAAATTTAAAGATTATAATGAATAATAATATTATTGCCAACTCTCAAATAATATATTCATTGATCGATACAATGAACTATAACTTCTTTTTCAACACACCAGTATCCGAAGAAATAGAAGCTTTGGGTGAGGGCAATGTTGAAAATGGTACTGATCCACTATTTGTTAATCCTCAAAGTGGAGATTTTCACTTATCTTTCGCAAGCCCCTGTAGGGACGCAGGACATCCAGATTTAGATGGTGATGGAGTTATGTGGCAAAATGATCCGGATGATCAGGATCCGGATGGAACTCGCATGGATATGGGAGCTTTTTATTATGAATTGCCTAGTACATATTTATCATTTCATCTGCAAATGTCCGTGGGTGACAATCCTAGATTAGTATGGACACCTGTTAATGTTGGAGTAGATATATATTATGATATTTATTATCACATAGCAAATAGCAGTTCACTTATTTATTTAGCTACAACTCAATCAATCACATATACTGATTTAAGATACATTGTAACAGAAATTGAAGAAGCTACCAATGAAAGACGGATTAAAGTTAAAAAGAATCAGCTGTATCCTCCTGAACAAGCAACAATGCGAGTTTATTATACTATAGTTGTAAGAGATGGAGATGGTCATTTAAGTCCACCTTCCAATGAAATTATGGCACGAGTTATCAATGCACCAAATCCAAAAGAAATGGCTGAAGAACTTTTACCGGAAAAATTTGATCTATCCCAAGGCTATCCCAATCCCTTTAACCCAACAATTACTTTGCCATACGCTTTACCAGATTTATCAACTGTGGTAATACATGTGTACGATATAACCGGCAGAAGAGTTGCTACACTTAAAAACCAAATGCAGAAAGCAGGATATCACAAAATTCGCTGGGACGGAAGAAATAAAACAGAAAAGCCATTATCTTCAGGCATGTATATCATTCAAATGACGGCCAAGTCAATGGAAGATGGTGAATTATTTACCAAAGCTCAAAAAGTTGTGTTGTTGAAATAGTGAAAATATTTTTGGACTAGTAAAAAAATATCATTGAAGAATTTCACAATTAATGTAGTTTACAATCGTAATAACATTATTAGTAGAAAGTTTTTATATATACATTTTCACTTAAAGAAGATATAAATCAGGAGTATTAAATGGCTGAAGCACCAGAACAAATAGAAGAATTATCACCGGAAGAGCAATTCGTAAAAGAAAAAGTAGATTCTTTACTTGAAAAAGTTAGCGAAGGACATGGCGAACCTATGCAGCAGGAACTGGCTGATCGCTTGGAAAAAACAGTTAATGATTTCCATGCTGATGCAAGTGAAATGATTGATAATT
>JACNLB010000061.1 GCA_014381755.1 Fidelibacterota bacterium
TAATAACAGAATAAAAGGAGATAATAATGAAGAAAATGCTATCAATAATGCTCATTTTTACTGGCATTATGTTTGCTCAAGATTATGTGGGTAATGAAGCATGTCTTGTATGCCATAATAATGTCGGATTGGGTGATATGACCGGGTGGAGAACCACCATGCATGCAAATGGGTTTTCGGTTCCATTGGGCGCTAATACAATGGTGGATTTAACCGGTATTGTATCTGATGCAAATGAAAACGGTACGGACGATTTTATGGATGGATTGAGTTTATCAGATGCATCTATAACATCGGCATTTGCTGATTACGGTTCAAATGCACCTGTTTTGGGTTATGATTCCGGTGCGGATCAATACACGGTTACCATCGGTGATTTGACCATGCCCGTGATGCTGACTTACGGCGGAAGTGGTTTGTATAAACAGCGGTACATATTAAAGGTACCCTTGTCAGGTGGAGGAACTACTGCCAGCCATTATGTATCACCTGTTCAATACAATGAAAAAACACATGCATATGTAGGTTACCACCCTGAAGCTTGGTACACAGATCCTGATAATGGAGATTATACACCATTGTTCAGTGCTGCCACTGTAACAGTTACAGACATAGTTGCTTCTGCGAATACACAAAAACGGAATTTTGAGAAGCAATGTGTTGGCTGTCACTTTGATCATACAGTAATGACTGAAACAGCAGATGGCGAATGGATTGCCGATGCTCCCGATGCAGGTGTAAATGACATAGGAAGCGGTGTGTATGATGTTGATGGAGATGGAACTTTGGATTTAGTGAATACCGGCTGTGAACGCTGTCATGGACCCGGTTCTGTTCATAATGCATCAGGTCTTGCTGCTGACATAGTAAATCCAGCAAATTTGACGGCAGATCAAGCAAATGACATGTGCGGATTTTGTCACTCTCGCGGATCAAGTTATCCCAACGAAACATTCCATTTTCCCTATGACGATGCAAATATGCACGATTGGGAAGTGGGTGATGCTTGGGAAGACTACTACATAGATCATGGGGGATATTATGGTGATGGTAGTGCTAGCGAAAGCGAAAAACAAAGTTCCAAAAAGCATCATCAGCAATGGTTCGATCTTTATGAAAGTAGTAAGCCAACGTTTGTATATCACCAAGTAACCTGTTATGAATGTCATGATGTTCATAATCTGGAAAAGCATCAAATCCGTACGGAATTAGTTGAGCATGATAGTCTTGATGCCGAAATAATCGTCGCGACAGAAAATGATAATAACACTCTTTGTCTGGCTTGTCATGCTACTCACGGAGATTTTGCAGATATCGCCGTAGAAATGGTTGCAGATCCAAATACTTATGCAGCTGAAATTGCTGCAGTTGTATCAGCTCATACGTATCATGAATATGATCCTGTTGAAACAGGAGAGAGCAGATGCTCAAAATGTCATATGCCGAAGACAATTAAATCAGCAGTTCATTATGATATCCATTCTCATACATTTGAACCTATGGGTCCTCAAAAAACAATTGCTTACGGAATGCCAAACGCATGTGCAGCAAGTTGTCATAGAGGTATTGAAAATGGAGCGACACCTTTATTTGGAACAGGTGCCGATGCATCCTTGTCTGATTGGACAGAATCAACTGATATTGCTTTAGCAGATTCATTACTCCATTACTTTGGACCAAGCGGAACATGGTGGAATATTGATCAGATTCTTGCTACTGTTGAATGGGTAGATGGTACGATTCCTGAACGCCATTCTCTAGGACAGAATTATCCCAATCCATTTAACCCAACAACTATTGTTCCATTTAACGTCCACACAGCTGGTCAAGTTAAGATTGTATTATACAATCTTCTTGGACAGGAAATAGTTGTTCTTGCAGATGAGCATATGTCTCCTGGTGAGTATAAGCTAAATCTGAATGCACAATCCATTGCTACGGGCATGTATATTTATGACATGACAGTAGTTAGCAATGCAAGTGGAGTTCTTTTCAAAGACAGTAAAAAAATGGTGTTTATGAAATAAATATAATAATCTGTATATTAATAAAAGCCCTCGAAAAAATTTCGGGGGCTTTTTTGCGAGAAGTTATTTTCGACTATACATTTTTCAATACACATAAAATTTTAAAGAAAAATGTATTAATAATGATTTTAAGACCTTGTATTCTTAATTTAAATCCAGTAAATTTTAGAAGTTATTATTTGAAAATAATAAAATAGATAAAAGGAGATAGTGATGAATTTAATTAATAAAAAATCATTCATACTTTTAATAGTATTGGCATTTTCGATTGTGAGTCTTCTTTCCATAAATGGTTGTGAAGGTCCCGAAGGTCCGGCTGGAGCTGATGGAATAGACGGAATTGATGGAACGGATGGAACGGACGGGACGGATGGGGTCGCAGGTAATTTATCTTGTTTAGGTTGTCACACATCTGCTAAGATGGATACCATTGAAACATCATTTTCCTTATCTGGACATGCAGCTGGTCATTATGTTGGGTATGCCGGAAGCAGAGGAAGCTGTGCACGTTGTCACTCACATGAAGGATTTATGGATTTTCTAGCTGGATATCCTGGCGAAGATATTGCTAACCCATCCGCATGGAGATGTGGCACTTGTCATGGAAATCACAGAAGTCTGGAAGATAACATTACTGCTCCATTAAATACGGATGGACCTATAGCTAGTATTTCTATTCCGGGAACCACCTATGATTTTGGAAATTCCTCTAACCTATGTGGTACTTGCCACCAATCCAGAAGAGCCTATACATATTATGAAGAAATAGACTCTGTTTGGACAGATGATGTAAATGGAAATGATTCACTTGATTTTGTTGTTCCTGATGGACAAGTTTACATTAATAGTAGTCATGCAGGACCGCATCATGGACCACAAGTAAATGTACTCTTTGGTGAAGGTGGTTATGGTACCAGCTCTACTGATACACATTCGACTCTAGGTTGTGTATCATGTCATATGGGAGAGACTGGTGTAACAGATGGTGGACATACATTTAATCCAAATGTAGCCAGTTGTAATGTAGAAGGCTGTCATACAGATGTAACCGATTTTGATATCGATGGAGCTCAAACTACTTTTAACACACGCATGACTGCTATTGCTGAAGCATTAGTAACCGCCGGTGCTTTAAGTTACGATGCTGACGACGAGAGTTATCATCCAGTTAAAGGCCTGGTGTCGAACGATGTTTTCCAAGCATTTTACAACTATATGATATGCTACGAAGATCATAGTCATGGTGTGCATAATCCCAGTTATTTTAACACGCTGTTAACCATGGCTGAAGCAAAATTGGATCTGTAATTGCACAATCAATTTCTACGCTTATGTATATTTACGACATGACAGTAGTTAGTAGTGCAAATGGAGTTCTTTTTTAAAGACAGCAAAAAAATGCTGTTTATGAAATAAATATAATAATCTATATAGTTAAAAAAGCCCTCGAAAAATTTCGGGGGCTTTTTATTTTTGACAAATAATATAATACAAAGGATATTATATACTATTCCTATATTTTATTATTAGTTCTTGAAATAAAGATTAATAGATATTATTATCTTAAAAATATATAGCTTTTTTAATTCTTGAGTTTTACATTCTATCAATCTAAAAATTGATATGTTAGAAAGATTGTATAAAATCTATAAAAACAGCAAAGATTTAATCAACATATCAAACTTAACATTTAATTTATACACAATCCAATTCAACCCCTCCAATAACAAATGAATAAGATTTTTTCAAATCCATAATGTTCTATTTATATACTAACATTTGTTTTAAGAATGAAGTTGAAGGGAAGCATTTTCATTCCACACATTTTGGAAGAATCATCAAACCCAGGGAGTAGAACAATGAAAAAAGACACCACCTATAAGGATATATTAGAAGCAAGAGGCGTAAACCGCCGGGATTTTTTGAAATTCTGCAGTCTCATGTCTGTTTATCTTGGTTTCTCATCAACCTTAGTTCCTAAAATAGTTAGAGCCATGGAAACCAAGCCGCGGATTCCCGTTATCTGGCTTCATGGATTGGAATGTACATGCTGCAGTGAATCATTTATTCGATCATCCCATCCTATTACAGCAGATATTGTACTGAATATGATATCTTTGGATTACGATGATACACTCAGTGCCGCTGCCGGTGACCAGTTGGAGGCAGTCAGAAAACAAATTATGAAAGAATATAAAGGACAATATATTCTTGCAGTTGAAGGGAATGCTCCTACAAAAGATGATGGCGTCTATTGCATGGTTAATGGTGATTCGTTTACAAATATGTTAAAGGAAACAGCCGCAGATGCCATGGCAGTTATTGCCTGGGGTTCCTGTGCTTCCTTTGGCTGTGTGCAGAATGCAAAACCAAATCCTACCGGGGCTACACCAATACATAAACTTATTAAGGATAAACCATTAGTAAATGTTCCGGGTTGTCCTCCCATTGCTGAAGTAATGACGGGTGTTATTACCCATCTTCTCACATTTGGTAAACTGCCGGAATTGGACAGGTTAAAGCGCCCGAAAGCGTTTTATGGTACCCGCATTCATGATAAATGTTATCGCAGACCCTATTTTGACGCGGGTATGTTTGTAGAAAGTTTTGATGATGAAGCAGCCAATAAAGGCTGGTGCCTTTATAAAATGGGATGCAAAGGGCCCACCACATTCAATGCGTGTTCAACTGTAAAATGGAACGAAGGAACCAGCTATCCCATTCAAGCCGGTCATCCTTGTCTCGGATGTTCAGAACCCGGTTTTTGGGATAACGGACCATTTTACACCCGTTTAGCAGACGTATCATTTCTCGGTACAAATGCAAATGCAGATACCATTGGAAAGGTAGCAGTAGGTGCCGCTGCCGCCGGAATGGCAGCCCATGCTGTTGGGACAGCAATCAAGAATAAAAAACAAAATCCTCTAACCACAAACGAAGGGGAGGGCTAAATCATGGCTAAACGAATCGTTGTTGATCCTATTCCAAGGATTGAAGGTCATTTGAGAATAGAAGCCGTCTTAGACGGAAATAACACCATAAAAGATGCTTATAGCAGTGGTACAATGTGGAGGGGGCTCGAACTAATTCTAAAAGGAAGAGACCCCAGAGATGCCTGGGCATTCACACAGCGAATTTGCGGTGTGTGTACGACGGTGCATGCATTGGCGTCTATTCGATGCGTTGAAGATGCCATTGGTGCTGAAATACCACCGAACGCTCGTATCATCCGTAACCTTATGAATGCCACCCAGCAAACTCAGGATCATCTCATCCATTTTTACCACCTTCATGCCCTGGATTGGGTGGATGTGGTTTCTGCCCTGAGCGCCGATCCAAAGGCTACCTCGGAACTGGCACAAGCTGTCAGTCCATCCTGGCCGAAATCATCTGTGGGTTATTTCAAGGACTTAAAAACACGCCTAACCACATTTGTAGAAAGCGGTCAACTAGGAATTTTCTCCAATGCCTACTGGGGGCATAAGGGTTATCTCCTGCCGCCGGAAGCCAATCTTATGGCAGTGGCTCATTACCTGGAAGCTCTGGATTTTCAAAAAGAGATTGTAAAAATCCATGCTATCTTTGGTGGAAAAAATCCCCATCCGAATTATTTGGTTGGGGGCATGGCGTGTTCTATTGATCCCAATAGTGACATGGCAATCAATATTGAGCAGCTAAACAAAGTAAAGCAAATCATTGATGATACGAATAGGTTTATCGACCAAGTTTATATTCCTGATTTGATTGCTATTGCCGGTTTTTATAAAGGCTGGCTTCAAGGCGGCGGATTAGGGAATTATCTGGCGTATGGTGATTTTCCTGAATCTGATGTAGATGATTTCAGTTCATTACTTTGGCCAAGAGGTGCAATCTTGAATAAGGATTTAAGTACAATTCATGATGTGGATCCTCGGGATATGAATCAAGTGAAAGAAGAGGTAACTCATTCTTGGTATTCCTATGCAGGTGGCGATGATTCCGGTCTCCACCCCTGGGAAGGTGAAACAACTCCCAAACCGGATGCCGTACCAAAAATGCCCTATAAACATCTTGACACGGATGGAAAATATAGTTGGCTGAAGACTCCGAGATGGAATAATCATCCAATGGAAGTGGGACCCTTAGCTCGTGTTCTTGTAGCTTATGCAAAGAAAGTCCCCATGATTGTGGATACAGTTAACTATGTTTTAAAGACCCTCGACGTGGGACCCGAAGCGTTGTTCTCTACCTTAGGACGGACTGCCGCCCGAGGTATTGAATGCAAACAGACTGCCGGATTCATGACGCACTACTACGATAAATTAGTCGCCAATATTAAAGCAGGTGATACGAAGGTCTTCAACGATGAAAAATGGAACCCCGACCGGTGGCCTTCTGATTGCAAAGGGTTCGGTTATACGGAAGCACCCCGGGGAGCTTTGGGACATTGGATTCATATTAAAGATGGGAAAATCGAGGATTATCAAATTGTTGTACCCTCCACATGGAATGCCTCACCTCGAGACAGCAATGGTAAGTCCGGTGCATATGAAGCTGCATTAAAAGGAACACCCATGGCAGATCCTGAACAACCTCTGGAAGTGCTACGAACGATTCATTCTTTTGATCCGTGTTTGGCGTGTGCTTCTCATATTTTGGATATGAACGGAAATGAAATAACAACCGTAAAAATATCGTAGGAGACAGTCATGGAACACGTAATTGAAGAACAATATGTTTGGCAGCTACCGGTTCGGGTTTATCATTGGATAAATGGGCTGTGTGTCACTTTCTTGTTTATCACCGGTTTATACATAGCATCACCCGTGTTAAGTCCTGCAATCGGAGAAGCAGTTTGGTACCATAAAATGGCCTGGTTTCGATATGTGCATTTTGGATCAGCATTTATATTTTTAGCCAATTTCATATTTCGATTATATTGGGCTTTATTTGGTGATGATAAATACGGCAGGTTTGCCGGTTTTAAACCGTGGTCTCCCGTGTGGTGGGGACAGCCATTTAATGAACAGTTAAAATCGTACTTATTTATCAAAAAAGAAGAGCCCAATTATTGCGGTCATAATCCGGTAGCGGCATTAACCCATTTTCTGTTCATATTTTGTGGTTCAGTTTTTATGATACTGACTGGATTGGCTATGTACGGTGAAAATAATCCGGGAGGATTTACGGATACACTCTTTGGCTGGGTCGTCCTTATTTTTGGGAGCAGCCAAAGTATGCATACCATTCATCATGTCGTTGCTTGGGTTTTTCCTGTTTATTTAGTGCTCCACTTGTATGCAGTTATTCGACACGATATTGTAGATCGGTCGAGTATTACATCATCCATTATTACAGGCTATAAACATAAAGTAGAGGAATGTCCCGAATAAGCTGATTATCATTTTGATTGTTAATCGGTTATTATACGAAGATTTTATAATTTCTGTTGATGGAAATTAAACGAATTTTCCGTTAACAAGAAATCAGTGCGGTGCGTGAAAATAAAAATGAAAATTAACGTACTTGGTTTGGGAAATATTATATTGGGGGATGAAGGCTTTGGTGTCGAAGCCGTAAAATATCTCGAATCGAACTTCAGTTTTTCTCCACAGGTCAATATTATTGATGGCGGTACTCAGGGGATTTATCTTTTGGATTATATTGAATCAACCGATTGCTTAATGATATTTGATGCAATTATTCCCACAGATTACGAATTTAAAGTCTATGTATATCGAAATGAAGAACTGCCTGCATTTATTCATCGGAAATTATCTTCCCACCAAGTTGGCCTGAGTGAACTGCTTTCTGTAGCAAAACTTCACGGAAAAGTGCCGACTGAAATTGCCTTGATTGGTGTACCGCCAAAAAGTATGAAAATGAACATAGGGTTGTCAGATGAAGTTAAAAAGTTAGTTCCGGAAGCAGTGGAATTGGGAATAAATATCATTAATGAATGGATGCAAGAACTGTAATAATGAGTACACTCGGTATCATAGTCCTAATCATTGTATCCATACTCATTGGCTTTTTTATTAATTCAGTTTTATATCATGCTAGACTGGGTGCCAAATTGGAAGAACCTGCACCGGGTTTTTATGCTGAACTTCTGGACGGCTCCAAAATTGGTTTTATGGAATGGGATCGGCCTCCACAATCGCTTTTATTATGTTTTGTTTCCCCGAGTTGTGTAGTTTGTCGTCGCTTATCTCCCTTTTTAAATGAACTGGTTGAAACCTATCCCAATACTGAAATGGATGTGATAATTATTGGAATTAATGGAGAAAAAAATGAGTTTAAAAAATGGAAGGAATCATTAAACTTAAATGTTAGGGTAGCTGTAGATGTAGATGGCATTTCAAAAATGCGTTATGCAGTATATTCATTACCGGCAGTTTTCCAGATTTCATCAGTCGGATTGATTAAGATGATCCATACCGGTTTTCGTCCCGGAGATGATGTAAAATTTGAAAATTTATTCAAAGAGAGGGCAGAACATTTTAAGCAATTGCAGCATTTATCATAACCATAATAAAGGCCAGACATACACCAGTATTATACAGAAAACAACACCATTAATGATATGGGCTCCCAGACAGGGTCTGCAAAAAACCTTAAGTATATACAATCCCCATGCCAAATAGATGCTGAAGGCAAATGAAAGTAATGATATGAAGAATAATGTTTCGACTCTGGGAATGCCGTAAAATATATGTCCGTTGATTACGAATAAATAACCAATATAGTAAAACATCCCCCAAAATGCATTTGATTTTCCAAAGGTTCTGCCAAAGGTACTGTCAACTATTTCATCACAGCGACAGTCTGCCATATTGAGTATATTGGGCATCCAAAATACGTTTTCGGGAATCCGTTTTTTATGTACTTGATAAAAATAAAAAGAAATAATCCAACCGGCTAATAGCAAAATAAAAAGAAAAAAATAGGACTTGAGATTAAGAGTGATTTCCATTTAGAGTCCCAATAATTGAATGGTTAATCCCGAAAGGGCAATAATCAGCCCGGCCAAGGCGTGAGTATACTTTTCCAGAAACCCCAGTTTGATATTAACTATCCTTTTATATGAAATCACGACGATAAGTGTCATGGTGGACACGGTTACAGCTCCGAAAATAAATGTAACACCGGCTAACGTCCACCAATCACCTTGCGCCGCAGGATACATCAACACAGGAATGAGTGGTTCGCATGGCCCCAGAACAAAGATGACAAACAACGCCCACGGTGTTATGGATTTTGCATCACCGTGAATATGAGCATGACTGCCGAGATGGTGGTGCGTATGAAGATGTGTTTCTTTGTCGTGATGGTGTCCGTGAGAATGTTCTTTCGCTCTTAAGCCAATCCTTAATCCCCAAGCAGCATAAGCAATTCCAAAACCAATCAGAAGCCAACTGGCAAAATCACCCCGGAATGATTCAATTTCTTCTAATAAACCAACAGCAACTCCAAACATGATTCCCACAAGTCCCAGGATTACCGAACCAAGAACATGGCCAATTCCACATAGGATGGTAATAAAAATTGTCTTTTGAAAAGACCATGACCGAGATTTTCCAATCATAATAAACGGAAGATAATGATCCGGTCCAATGAGTGTATGGATAAACCCGATGGATGCAGCTGTTAAATATAGAATATTCAATTCCATTATAAGTTTTATAGTGTTATTGTGTTAGAGTATTTGAGTGATTAAGAACTGTTTTTCAAATCCCATTGTCAATTACCTTTCTTTAACACCTTAAGACTGTAACACTTTTATACATTCAACAGATTCTTGGAAGCTGTTCCCCCACGGGCATATCTACAATTCGATTGGCACCAAGTCCTGTTTTCATGGTTACCATTCCGGGATGATTGGAAACAACTTCTCCAATGATAACAGCATCTTTTCCCAACGGATGGTTTGTCATTGCGGCAAGAATATTAAGGGAATCCTCATCAGAAACAACAGCAATGAGTTTTCCTTCATTTGCAACGTAGAGCGGATCAATACCCAAAATTTCGCAGGCACCTTTTACATCCGGCTTAACTGGAATGTTCTCTTCAATCAACGATATGCCCACATTGGATGAACGAGCGAATTCATTTAACGTTGTGGCAGCACCGCCTCTGGTTGGATCCCGAAGAGCGTGAATATTTTTACTGACTTTAAGCATGGTATTAATCAATCCATTTAATGATGCAGTATCACTTTTTACTCTGGATTGAAACGAAAGTCCCTCGCGGCTTGTCATCACTGCCATTCCGTGATCTGCCAATGTGCCGGAAACAATAATTTTATCCCCTACTTGAAGGTTGCCAGCAGAAATATTCAAATCATGATCCAAAACACCAATGCCTGTGGTATTGATAAAAATCTTGTCACAGCTTCCTTTATTTACGACTTTTGTGTCCCCGGTTACAATCGTCACACTAGCCCTTTTAGCTGCTATTTCCATACTAATCAAAATTTGGTGAAGGTCCTCCATTGGGAATCCTTCTTCAAGTATAAAAGCGACGCTTAAAAATAGAGGGTTCGCTCCGCACATGGCCACATCATTCACAGTGCCGTTAATGGCAAGTTCGCCAATATTCCCACCGGGGAAGAAAATAGGATCCACCACAAAAGTATCCGTAGAAAAAGATAAACGATTCTCCGGGAAGTCCAACACAGCTTGATCTTCCATAGCTTCCAATGTTTTATTGGCAAAGCGTGGAAGAAATAATGTATCAATTAAATCGTTTGATAATTGACCTCCGGCGCCGTGTGCCAGCTGAATGGTCTTGTGATCCATAATCGGTAGCGGACATGATATATTTTCAATTTTCATATTTCTTAAACCCTTTATTGCTTTGCGAAAGTTTCAAACTTCCGCAAAGTTTTTTCTTGGAGATTTATTTTTCACTTTCCCATTCTTTGATATTTATAATACGCGGCACACGCTCCTTCGCTTGAGACCATGGTGGCACCTAATGGAGTTGTGGGTGTGCATTCTTTTCCAAAAGCTGGACATTCATGGGGCTTTTTTAATCCCTGCAGAATGACTCCACTAATGCATAATTCAGGTTCGTCTGCATGAATATCTCCCACAGAAAATTTATCTTCAGCATCAAATAATTTATATTTTTCTCTGATGACAAAACCGCTCATAGGGATTTCCCCAATCCCGCGCCATTTTCTATCAGTTACCTCATATATTTCGGAAATCAAATTCTGGGCGACTGGATTTCCTTCCCGTTTTACAGAACGCAAATATTGATTCTCAACTTCATGTCGTCCTTCTTCAAGTTGTTTAACGACCAGAAGTATTCCTTCTAAAATATCCACCGGTTCGAAGCCGGTAGGAATAATGGGAACCTTATATTTTTCTGCAATAGGATCATATTCTTCCCAGCCCATAATGGTGCAAACATGACCGGCGGCTAAATATCCTTGAACGCGATTTTCCGGAGAAGACAGCAATGCTTCCATAGCTGGTGGAACCAACACATGGCTGACCAATTCGCTGAAATTTTTAATTCCTTCCATCGCTGCTTGATGAATCGCCATAGCATTTCCCGGGGCGGTGGTTTCAAAACCCACAGCGAAAAAGACCACTTCCTTGTCTGGATTTGCTTTTGCGATGGTCAAAGCTTCCAATGGAGAATAAACAGTCCGCACATCACTCCCTTCAGATTTAACCATGAATAAATCCTTCTTGCTTCCGGGAACACGAAGCATATCCCCAAAACTGGTGAAAATCACATTGGGTTTCCCAGCGATTGCGATAGCTTTGTCGATGATTTCCAAGGGAGTAACACACACAGGACAGCCCGGACCATGAACCAATTCAATCTCTTTAGGTAAAACTTGGTCAAGTCCATTCCGAATAATAGAATGAGTTTGACCACCGCATATTTCCATTATTACCCATGGTTTGGTAACAGTTTTATGTATTTCAGATAGGATTTGTTTTGCTATTTCTGGATCACGGAATTCGTCTAAATATTTCATCAATCTTAATTCTTATCCTCCAAAGGATTACCAAAAATATCCAAGCCTTCTTCAGCTGAAGCACTCACAAATTCTTCCCAAGTCTCATAAGTTTTCATTGCTTCATCTTCATCGATTATAGAAATGCCGAAACCGGCATGGACAACAGTATATTGTCCTACTTGAATATCAGAAACATACTCCAAGCAGGCCTTATTAACTGTACCTGCATAATCAATATTCCCCATTTTCAGACCATTCTCATCAAAAATGTTTATGACTTTACCCGGTATTCCAAGACACATAATTTTATCCTTTATTCGTTTTAAATTTATGGCGTGCAATCATAGCTTGTCCCAAGGATAAACCACCATCGTTCATGGGGACTTTTTTATGGGTGAAAACAGTAAATTTTTCATCCTGTAATTTCGGAATTATTCCTTCAAAAAGCACATGGTTCTGGAAAACGCCACCACTCATTACCATGTGTGAAATTCCAGTTTCTTTTTTGGCGGTTTTGACTGTTTCCACAAATAGATCAATTAGAGTTCTGTGGAAACGACTGCTTAATGTACCAATCGATTCGCCATTTTGAATTCCGTTCACGACAGAGCGAATGATAGGAGAGACCAACAACTGCCTTCCTCCATTTTTTATCTTAATTTCAAAATCGAATGGACGAACATCTATATTATCAGATTTCTGCATAAACTCAATGGCTGCTTGACCTTCGTATCGAATGGTTTGTAACCCTCCACACATGGCAGCGACAGCATCGAACAATCGTCCGCAGCTTGATGTTAGAGGACAGTTAATATCTTTTTCTACCATTTCCAAAATAGGAGAGGAAGTTAGATTTTTCAGAAATGGCAAATCTGGCAGTTTACCGAATGATTTTTGTAAATATGCTACAGCTGTTCGCCAGGGAGCTTTAATGGCTGCATCACCGCCGGGAAGTGGCATAGGCTCGAAATGTGCAAAACGTTGAAATCCGGAAAAATCTCCAATTAATATTTCTCCACCCCAAATGGTTCCATCTGTTCCGTAACCTGTGCCATCCATGATTATTCCAATAACAGGATGTTTCAAATTGTTTTCTGCCATACATGATGCCAAATGAGCATGGTGATGTTGAATACCAAATGTGGGAATATCCGATTGTTCTTTTACCCATTTTGTAGAGAGATACTCTGGATGTAGATCATGAGCTATAAGTTCCGGTTTAGATTCAAATACCCGCTTTAAATGATCAATAGTATGGGTAAAAAAGTTAAATGCTTCGAGGTTCTCCAAGTCACCAATATGCTGGCTTATAAAGGCATAATCGTTCTTCAATAAACAAACCGTGTTTTTCAATTCACCCCCAACAGCCAGTACGGTTGGTCCCTGCGATTTTACAAATATTGGACTTGGAGCGTATCCGCGACTTCTTCGAATAGGATGAATTTCTTCAATCAAACTAATTACGACAGAATCATCGGATCGGAGATAAATATCCCGATTATGAGTCAAGAAACAATCTGCGATTCCTTCCAAACGAGAAAAAGCTTCATCATTTTCAATGCAAATAGGTTCTTCGGACAGATTGGCACTGGTCATGACGAGAGGCGGTGCATCATAATAAAACAGGAGATGATGCAAAGGTGTGTAAGGAAGCATAATTCCGATCCGGTCATTTCCCGGAGAGACGTAGTCAACGATTGGAATATTATTTCGTTTTCTTAATAAAACGATGGGACATTGAACCGATTCTAATTCAACTTCTTCTTTCATATTGATATGACAAAATAATTTTGCGTTTACAAGTGATTTTACCATAATTGCCAACGGTTTTTCTTCACGTCCTTTTCGTTTACGGAGTTTCTTGACGGCTTCAGCATTAGATGCATCTACAGCCAAATGAAATCCGCCTAATCCTTTGATAGCGGCAATCTTTCCTTGATGAATGAGTTTGACTGTTTCTCTGATTGGATTGTCAGATATAACCGTTTTTCCATTTGCATCATGCAATTGAACTTCGGGTCCGCAATCGGGACAAGCATTCGGTTGAGCATGGAATCGCCGATCTTTTGGATCATCGTATTCTTCCTGGCAATATGCACATAATTCAAAATGTCGCATAGACGTGTATGGGCGATCGTAGGGAATATTTTCTATAATAGTGTAGCGAGGTCCGCAGTTAGTACAGTTGATAAAAGGATAGAGAAAACGTCTGTCTTCAGGATTAAATAGTTCAATTATACAATCAGAACAAACAGCGACATCCGGAGAAATAAGTGTAGAAACAGATGTATTGTTTTGAGACTGAAGAATTGAAAATGTTAAATCGTTTTTCAGTGGAATTTCGACGGAATTAATACTCGAAATCATTGAAATTGGAGGTGCTATAGATTCAATAGATGTAGAAAACTTATCTATATTTGCGACATTTCCCTGAACTTCAATCATCACACCATCAGCCGAGTTGGAAACGCTTCCCGTAAGATTGAATTGATCTGCCAGATTATAAATAAAGGGTCTGAAACCGACGCCTTGGACAATTCCATTGATCCGGAACTGTTTACGGAGAATCCTTGACGAATCTTTCTTTAGGATTTCTGTTGTTGTTTCAGCCATGAAATCCATTCTCCCATTCCCTCGCCGGTTTTAGCGGAAAGTTCCAAAAATTTTAATTTATGATTCACTTCTAATGCATAATGCTTACATTTTTCTACATCAAAATCAACATAAGGCAGAAGATCAATTTTATTTATGATGCATAGACTGGCAGCATCAAACATATGTGGATATTTCTGTGGTTTATCTTCGCCTTCTGTAACGCTGATGATGACAATTTTCATCGCTTCACCCAAATCGAAAAGAGCAGGACAAACCAAGTTGCCCACATTTTCAATAAAAAGGATGGATTGAGTTTTCAAGTCTAATTCTTGGATTGCGTGCTGAATCATATGTGCATCTAAATGACAGCCTGTTCCAGTATTGACTTGAACGACAGGGACACCCGTTTTGTCAATTCTTTCTGCATCCCGCATGGTTTGCTGATCACCTTCTATCACGGCAACATCTATATTTGATTTGATTTCTACAATTGTTTTTTCCAGAAGTGTTGTCTTCCCAGATCCTGGTGAACTGACAAGGTTGAGTGCTGTAATATCCTTGGCATCAAAGTATCCACGATTCCGTTCAGCTAATAGATTATTTTCTGCTAATACATCTGTTTGAACATCAATTTTATGGCTGTGATTGTGCTGGTGTTCATGATGTTCTTGTTTATGGTTAGGTTCATTTGGTTTTTGAAAGGTGGCATGTTCATCGGGATTGCCACACCCACACGTATCACACATAATATTTTCCTTTAATCAACATTAATGGATTTGATTTTTAAATCTCTACCTTGGATAATTTCAACAGCTAACCCGTCACATTCTGGACAAAGTGTAAAAAATGTATCGGTATCAAACGAATCATCGCACGATATACAATGGGCTTTACCATGAATAGTTATGATTTGCAATTTTGCATTTTCAGCCGGTGTATTTTTCCTGACAGCTTGAAAACAGAAGGCAAGGGAATCTTCTAATACGCCCGCCAATTTTCCAACTTCAACTTCAATAGATTGTATTTTATGCGCACCATTCTGTTGAGCTGTTTTACAAGCTATATCTACAATATTCATTGCAAGGGACATTTCGTGCATAGTTTTATAATAAGACCAAGTTGTCTTAACATATTGTATTTTTCTTTATTATACAAGGAATTTGAATAAAATTAGAGCATTGAAAATAGATAAAAAACAGGATAAATTTAATATAGGATAAATAAGTCTTATTATGAAAAACATTAAAAATAAGAGTAAGTTAATGAATAAAAACATTTCAGAGAATCCCATCACACATATTCCTAATAAATATACTGATCAAATGAAAAACAAGGGAATTTCACGACGAGAGTTTATCAAATTTTGCACTGCAATTGCAGCCACATTATCCATGCCGTATTCCTTTGCAACAGAAATAGGAAAATCCATTTCTCAGGCTCGGCGTCCTACGGTTATTTGGCTTCATTTTCAAGAATGTACCGGTTGTACTGAGTCTCTTTTACGGGCGACACATCCTACGGTTGAACATTTGATATTGGATTTGATTTCATTAGATTATTCGGAAACGCTCTCTGTTGCTGCCGGGCATCAGGCAGAAGAAGCACTGCAAAAATCCATAACCGAAAATGAAGGGAAATTTATCTTGGTTGTTGAAGGATCGGTTCCCTTAGCTCAAAATGGTATTTTTTGTAAGATCGGTAATAGAACAGCTCTGGATATAATTTCAGAAATCGGACCCAAAGCTGCAGCGACTGTTGCCATCGGTTCTTGTGCATCCTGGGGAGGAGTGCAAGCTTCCGCACCGAATCCCACCGGCGCCACAGCAATAGGAGACGTCTATAAAATGGTTAATATAAATACACCGATTATCAATTTACCGGGTTGCCCTGCCAGTCCCTACAATATTCTTTCAACTATTTTATATTATCTTACCTTAAACAAACTTCCAGAATTAGATGAGCAGGGCAGACCAAAGTTTGCATATTCAACTCTCATCCACGATCTGTGTGAACGGCGTCCCCATTTTGATTCCGGCAGATTTGCTGAAGTCTATGGAGACTATGGGCATCGAAAAGGGTGGTGCCTCTATAAGATAGGATGCAAAGGACCGGAAACGTATGCCAATTGTCCAACGATTCAATTTGGTGATGTTGGTACGTGGCCCGTGAAAACGGGACACCCGTGTTTTGGCTGTGCAGAAGAAGGTGTTGGGTTTACGAAACCTCTCCATGAACATGCATCTGTTTTTTCAGCAACACCTCCTGTAGCATTTCCGGGAATTGATGAAACAAAAGGTATAGGTATTACACCCGGAGCTGCGGCTGTGGCAGGAGCGGCGGCGGGTATTGCAGTTGGCGCCGGAGCCATGGCAGCAAAATATTTAGGAAATAAAGCTGAAGATAAACAGGAATTAGATGAAGATTCATGAGGTCTTTAAATGACACTTAATCGACGAGATTTTTTCAAAGTATTATCCTTTGGCGCTGCGGTTGCAACGGGTACGAATACCCTTTTCAGCAACACGGCAATACGAAAAAAATTCCGTACAAAAGATGCTGTGGGTATTCTTTATGATGCTACACTTTGCATCGGTTGCAAAGCCTGCGAGGTTGCTTGCAAAAAAGTGAATGGATTGCCCTCGGATCATTCTGATTGGGAAACGAAACATGGACTATCCAATGCCTGGGATTCAGGATCGGATTTATCCACACATACATTGAACAAAATAAAGTTATACCAACATGGTGATGCTTCGGTAAAAAACAGATCTGAAAACGGGTTTGCATTTATGAAACGTGCATGCATGCATTGTGTGGATCCTGCCTGTGTTTCTGCATGTCCTGTTTCCGGTTTTACGAAAGATCCTGTAACCGGAATCGTTTCCTGGAATGAATCTTGTTGCGGTTGTCGTTATTGCGAAATAGCCTGTCCCTATAGTATCCCCAGATTTGAGTATAATAAAGCAATTCCCGAAGTTTTCAAATGCGAGATGTGTTCTCATGTGGTAGAAAAAGGAGGTATTCCGGGCTGCTGCGAATCTTGCCCATCCGGTGCATCCATTTTTGGAAACGTTTATGAAATTTTGAAAGAAGCAAAGCGGAGAATTGCACTGAAACCGGGAGAACAATATGCCTACCCCATTTCAACCGTCCATGATACAGAAATCCAAGTAAGGTCAGCAGAAAAATACATTCATTATATTTACGGCGAAAAAGAAGCCGGTGGTACTCAATATTTGATTTTGTCTGCAATTCCATTCGAAAAACTCGGCTTACCCAAACTACCTGAAACATCTGCTGCCGCTACGACTGAGACTATTCAGCATACAATTTACAAGGGTTTGATAGCTCCCATTGCTTTATTGACCGGATTAGTATTCGCTGCCCATCGAAGCGCTGGAATTGAAACTCCAAATGAAATCCAAATAAATGATGAGTGAACATCGTCCGATCGGCGGAAAAATTTTAACCAAGCCATTTTTGGTTTTGGCACTAATTGCTTTTATTGCATTTATTTTGGTCGTAAAGCGATTCCTCCTCGGCATTGGCAGTGTAACCAATCTGAATGACGGTTATCCCTGGGGGTTGTGGATTGTATATGATGTATTGGTTGGTACGGCATTCGGCTGTGGCGGATATGCCATGGCGCTGCTTGTTTATATTTTCAACAAAGGAAAATATCACCCTCTCATTCGTCCTGCAATTATGACCAGTGTTTTCGGTTATACCTTAGCCGGTGCGTCTATCATTCTTGATGTTGGCAGGTATTGGAATCTATATAATATGTTCTGGCCGAAATATGCTAATATTAATTCTGTGATGGTGGAAGTAGCCATTTGTGTTGCATCTTATGTCATGATTCTCTGGATTGAATTTTCCCCATCATTTTTTGAAAACTGGCGCAAGGGAGGTACACCCAAATACATCAATAAATTTATGTTTGTCTTCATCGCTATCGGTGTTCTATTACCTACATTACACCAGTCATCTCTTGGGACATTAATGATTATTGCCGGCAATCGATTATTTCCGCTGTGGCAAACGAATTGGCTGCCGCTGCTGTTTTTGATTTCAGCATTAACCATGGGCTTTGGCATGATCATTTTTGAATCATTATTTTCATCAGTTATATTAAACCGTCCATTAGAAATGTCCATGCTGAAAAAACTGTCTGCTATTGTATCCAAATTATTATTGATTTTTCTCATTTTCCGTTTTGGTGATTTAATTTGGAGAAATGAAATAAGTACAATTTTTAATCCCGGATTTAAACAGTTTATGTTTTTTCTTGAAAATGCGCTGATTATTTTACCCATGATTGTTTTATTTATTCGAAAACAAAGTGAAAATCCCCGTTCTTTATTTTTAACGGCAGCATCTATTTTAATAGCAGGAACACTGTATCGCTTTAATACATATTTGGTTGGATTCGATCCGGGATATGGTTGGCAATATTTTCCATCCATACCGGAAATAGTAGTAACACTTGGAATTATAAGTGTTGAATTAATGGCTTATTTGGTTTTTGTAAAAAAATTACCGGTATTACCGACTGTGCGGCAAATTGAAAATAATTAAAGGAGTACACTCATGGCTAAACGAATAACTATAGATCCAGTCACCAGGATTGAAGGGCATTTACGTATAGATTGCGACATTGAAAACGGAGTGGTGAAAAATGCCTGGTCATCGGGACAAATGTGGCGGGGAATTGATGTTATATTAAAAGGCAGGGATCCCAGAGATGCCTGGCTTTATGCTCAAAGAATTTGCGGCGTATGCACAACGGTTCATGCTATAACGTCTGTCCGAGCTGTGGAGAATGCATTGGCAATGGAAATACCTTTAAATGCCCAGTATATCCGTAATATGATTATTGCAGCTCATGGAATCCATGATCATATTGTTCATTTTTATCATCTATCAGCTTTGGATTGGGTGGATATTGTTTCAGCTTTAAAAGCTGATCCATCTGCAGCATCAAAACTCGCTCAAAGTTTATCTCCTTGGCCAAATAATGGTGCACAAGAATTTAAAGAAGTTCAGGAAAAATTGAAAAAATTCGTTGGCTCTGGCCAACTTGGGATCTTTTCAAATGGATATTGGGGACACCCTGCAATGAAACTTCCTCCGGAAGTCAATCTTATTGCAGCAGCTCATTATCTGGAAGCGTTTGATATTCAGCGGAAAGCCAATCAAATTGTTGCTATCCTGGGAAGCAAGACGCCTCATATTCAAAATCTGGCTGTGGGCGGAGTGGCGAATGCAATCGATCCGGACAGTCAGTCTGCATTGAATATGGAACGGTTGGCTTATATTAAAACATTGATGGATGAACTGGAAAGTTTCATTCGGAACGTTTATACAACTGATCTTGCAGTTGTAGGGGGAATGTATGCCCATTGGCTGCCTTATGGTAAGGGAATTACGGATTATCTGAGTGTACCTGATTTCCCCCTGGATACAAAAGGGACTCAATTCACTTTACCCGGTGGTTTTATCCCCGGTGGAAATTTGGACAAATTTCATCCCATAACAAGTTTTGATGATCCATATTTTGGTACGGGAGTTAAAGAAAGTATCAAGCATGCCTGGTACGAAGGTGATTGGAACCGACATCCTTATGAAGAAGATACCATTCCGAATTATACCGATTTTCAACCGGAGGGTAAATATTCTTGGGTTAAATCGCCAACATTCCATGGTTCACCTGCCCAGGTTGGACCATTGGCACATATTTTGGCTTTATATAAAACCGGGCATAAACCTACTATAAAATATGCCGGTGAAGTTTTGGACAAAATTGGTGAAATTGCCAACACCAAAGTTGGATTGGATGCTCTCCATTCTACCTTGGGAAGACATGCAACCCGCTGCATTCGCACCAACGTACTTTATGATGTTCTGACGGAAAACTATGAAGCATTGGTAAACAATATTGCCTCCGGTAATTATGATATTTTTAATGCACCTGTTTTTCCGAAAGGAGAGCAAATGGGTTTCGGGTTTCATGAAGCACCCAGGGGAACTTTATCCCATTGGATTGTGATTGAAAACGGAAAAATCAAAAATTATCAATGTGTCGTTCCTTCCACCTGGAATGCAGGCCCCCGGAATCAAGATGATAAACCGGGTCCGTACGAAGCATCCTTAGTGGGAAATCCTGTTGCGGATGCTGAAAAACCACTGGAAATTTTACGGACGATACATTCTTTCGACCCCTGCCTTGCCTGTGCCATCCATCTCCATGACAATGAAAAAACGAATGTTATTCATATAAATGTTACTTGAAAAATCTCCTGATATTCTTGTAATGGGTTTGGGGAATATTCTCCTTCAAGATGAGGGTGTAGGTGTACATATCGTCAGAAAATTAGAAAAGAAATTTCATTTTAATCCCCTGATTGAAATTGTAGACGGAGGTACCATAGGTATAGAATTACTCTCAAATATTGAAGGAAAGAAAAAAGTACTTTTTGTTGATGCAGTTAATTTTGGGAAAAAACCGGGACATATTCAAAAATTGATTGGTGAAGAAATTATGACAGTTATGTTAACAAAGCTGTCAGAGCATCAAACAGGATTAACTGAAATACTTAGTACTGCAAAATTAATGGATATTAAAAATGAAGAATTAATATTGTTGGGTGTTCAACCATCATCAATTGATATGGGATTGGATTTATCAAATGACCTTGAAACAGCATGTGAAAAAGTTATAGATGTGATACTGGATATATTAGATTCATGGGGAGTGAGTTATTGGAGTCATCACCAAAATAAAAGTATTCAATTCTAGAAAAAGGATAAGGAAATTCTTATGAAGTCTGTACAAAAAAATATCAAAAACCGTTGGTTAGTTGTTATTGGAGCTATAATGATTCAGCTAGCCCTTGGAGCCATCTATGCCTGGAGCGTATTTACAAAAATCCTCACAGACCCTGAAGGCATTTATAGTTTTACTGCAAAAGAGACTGCTTGGGTATTTTCAGCCGGTTTGGCTACGTTTGCATTAGTAATGATTCTGGCTGGAAAATTACAGGTCAAATACGGCCCGACTCGAATTGCTGTTTCAGGAGGAATCCTTTTAGGGTTGGGATATATATTGGGTGGATTTTTTGGATCAACTTTTGTAGCGCAATTCATTTTTATTGGTATCATGGGTGGTGCCGGTATCGGGTTGGCCTATGTTGTTCCCATTGCGGTGGGAGTAAAATGGTTTCCGGATAAAAAAGGTTTGATTACTGGGTTAGCCGTAGCCGGCTTTGGTTTTGGTGCAACTATTTGGGTAAAACTGGCTGATTCATGGTTTGGAGGATTACTAAATACAACACACGTTTTTGGTCTCCCCGGCGTGCAAAGTGTTTTTGTCATTTATGGAATCGTTTTTGCAATATTTGTTCTTTTAGGCAGCTTTGTTATGGTCAATCCCCCTGAAGGATATGTCCCGGAAGGATGGACAGCTGAAATCCAAAAATCAACTTCGCATAATTCACGTGATTACGATTCAAACCAAATGCTAAAAACACCCGAATTTTACATGA
>JACNLB010000086.1 GCA_014381755.1 Fidelibacterota bacterium
TTTTTATCTTCTCCCCTGTCATAGGGGAGAATTAAAGTGGGGTCATCAGAATTGTTCATAATTTGAATATCAATCTGGAAACCATCTTTATAGCCATCTAAAATAGTTTTTCGCACGTCATCCATGGTTAAACTTTGCGATTGACCACTTTGTGAAAGTTCCAAACTTCCGCAAAGTTCACGATTAACCGTCGTCGTTCTTTCAGCTACGGTGGCGATTTCTTTGTCGGATATTTTTTCGAAAGGTGTATTCAAAACATTCAACATATAAGGCACATCTAAATCCACCAATAATGACGCATGAAATAACAATCCCCCCGTGGCTGTTTTATGCAATCCCAATCCTGCAATTTTCTTTCCATTCACTTCCAAATCATTCTTTCGGCGAAACTCAACATCAATGCCCAAAGTCGCCAATCCGGAAATAATTCCTTGAGAAAATTGTGCCATCCGGTCCCGAACGCTGGCGTATGTTTCATCGGATTTTCCGGGGATTGCCAAAGCGACACCTAATTGTTCTTGGCCCATAATAATGGCACCACCACCGGTCGGTCTTCGATTAACAGGAATCTTGTTTTCGGCACAATAATCCAAATTCAATTCATTCTCAATGGTTTGAAATCGCCCCACCAAAGCGCAAGGTTGATAAGTATAAAGTCGAAGTGTGGGTTGAGATGTGCCTGCACCAACACGATTAGCAAGAACTTCATCCGCCGCCAATCCAGTGGAAGCGGTTACGGAATTATTTTCAATATACCGCCAAGTGTTCACCCGGCCATGCCTTGAGTTTCAAATCGCTCAATTTCAGCTTCCATCCATCCGGGAAGTGCGTCACCTGAAACCATAGCCGCAGATTCTTCGGCCCAGTTTGCCGGTTCAATTTTGATAAGCCAGCCCGTGTCGTAAGGATCTTCATTAACCAACAATGGATTTTCTAAAACAGCATCATTCTTTTCAAGCACAATTCCTGTGATTGGTGCAAAAAGTTCGCCGGTCATTTTCGCCGCTTCCATGGAACCCATGACTTTGCCCATTTCAACAGGTGTTCCCACAGCTGGCAAGGTCAAATATGCCATTTCGCCCAGTGAATCCAATCCCAGTTCATCCATACCAATGGTTATTTGTCCATTCTTTTCCTGTTTGGACCAAAGATGATTACTGTTGTAAAAACGATCTGATTTATAGTTGTATTGTTTTTTCATAATTTTTTTTTAAAGTGTTCATGTGTTTAAATGTTTCTGTATTCAAGTAGTAAAGTGGGAATCTGTTCATACGCCTGAACACTGTAACACCTTAACACTTTTATTCTACATCCTGTTCATCCTGTAATCCTGTCTCTTCAATTTTTTCTAAATCCATAGCATCCAAAACAAAATCAATAATATCCTTCACCGCCATTGTATCTTCATGACCGGATGTTTTTGCTGCATCAGCATACATGGTCATATCTTTGGGACAAGCGACGGTAAAGTTATTTACGCCAACAGAAACAGCTTCTTCGATGCGATTTTCACTGGGGCGTTGGGTCATATCATCATGGTCCGGTAACCAAACACGACCACCACCTGCACCACAGCAAAAACTATTTTCTTTATTGCGGGGCATTTCAACCAAATCAATTCCGCAGAGTTTCATTACATCACGTGGATCATCATAAATACCGTTGTAACGACCCAAATAGCATGGATCATGGTAAGTGGCTTTAATATCTAAATTCTTCTTTAAATCAATATCGCCACTTTGGATGAGTTCCAGCAATAATGTGGAATAATGTTTCACGGGATATTTGCCACCTTTGTCCGGATATTCATTTTTCAATGTATTGAAAGTATGTGGATCAGTCGTAAATATTTCTTCAAATTCACATTTTTCAAGCATTTCAATATTTTGTTCCGCCAATACTTCAAAAAGCCCTTCTTCCCCGGCGCGACGCACATCGTTTCCGGCTGATTTTTCCTTTTTCCCCATGATACCAAAGTCCACACCGGCTACTGTTAATACTTCCGCAACCTTACGCGTGGTATCCTGACAATTCTGATTAAAGCTTGCGAAATCACCCACATACCATAGGTATTTCACCGGTTCTTTTGTGGCGTCTTTCAGCTTGAATTCTAACTTTTTGGACCATCTTGAACGACGGCGAGCCGACTCATTAAATGAATTTCCTTGCTCATCCAAACTACGTAATACATCGGCCAATTCATCCGGCATTTTTGCATTAAATACTTGATTTCGGCGCATTTCCAAAATGTCCATCATGGGCTCATTCCCAACCGGACATACTTCTACACAAGCGTAACAAGTGGTGCAAGACCAAACCGCATCATCGGAAATAGCGTAATCCATTAAAGCTGTGTCGCCGGCACCATTAAAGAGTGCATTCCCCTGCTCATTGATGAAATAGCGTTTATTAATTTCCAAAGCAGATGGACTTAAGGGCGTGCCGCTTTCGTGAGCCGGACAAACTTCATGGCATCGAGTGCACATAATACATGCCCACGGATCCAATACTTGGGGCCAAGGCAAATCGGATATTGTTTTGGAACCGGGTGATGCTGGATTCGAAATCCCATCCATGGCACCGCGAGCCGTCTTGCGACCCAACGCCAAATTCACAGGTGCAATCATCAAATGAATATGTTTTGAGCGTGGAAAGTATGGCAGAAACATAACAATGAGTCCCATAGCCAACCACCAGGTGGCATGAATGCCCGTTTCCAGCGACGTATGAGACCAATCGGAAAAGAATCCGGACATAAAACTTGCAGTAGGCAACCAAGAATCTGTATGACCATTTTCTGCTAAATGCATGGCCGTCCCAAGCCAGCGTGAACCCACATGAATGAGAATGAATATACCCACAATGAGTGAATCTTTTTTCAAACCACCTTCCGTCACACCGGGATGCAATTTCACATTGGCATTAAATTCCATGACTTTTGGTTTTTGCACAAATCGGCGATAGAGAAAAAACACCATCCCCACTAAAACAAATACGCTGAAAATATCCGCAAATAGATTAAACAGATTTGCAATAATATTTTCACTTCCGATTGTGGTCCAACCATCTACATATGCTTCTAAAACATCATTCACATTTACCAAAAGATAAAAACTAAATCCAAAGAAAATGAATGAATGAAACATGGAAACGATTGGACGTGCTTTGGCGATGGGTTTTTGCAATAATACATCCATCAATGCGCCAGCAAATCGCCCAATCAGATTATCACTTCTATCCGCGTTGGCACCGGACTTTACCGTTTTAAATATGCGGTTAAATCCCTGAAAAGCTAAAGCGCCACAGATGATGACCAGAAGTATAAATGCAATTTGTTCGTTAGGACTTAACATAGTTCTCCTTTGTTAAAAGTTGGATTGATGGATAAATGGAAGGGTGGATTGGGAGTTAGGCATTTGCAAATTAAAATCTAAATCCTAATTCAGCAGAAAAATGCACAGCCGGTTTAATTTTGTCAGATTTAACTAATTCACCATTTTTCATTGCGAATAAAATAACGCCAATTCCAAAAGGAATTCTAAAAAATAAGGGTCCATCCAATGACCATTGATAGCCAATATCCGGTTCTAAAGTAAGAATTGTGGTTTGGTTAGTTTGTTTATCATCTTTATAGAAATCACCAAAGATGCTTTCTTTAGGGTTGTCTTCAAAATAGTATAAACGGCTACCAAAACCCCAAAAGAACCGTTTACCATATTTACTTTTGTTAGGGAATTTTCTAACATTAATTCCAGTCATAAACAGTTTTGTTATGCCAGTGAATTTTGTAATAGGACTATTTTTCCCAAATAGTTGATAATAAACAGGAATATTCAATTCCATGTTACCATCATCGTTAATAATACTTAAATGTAATGGCAATGTCCCAAGTGGCAAATTGAAACAATCAATTGAGATACTTTTTTTATATTCCGTTTGTGCCGTAACTAATGTGAATAAAAATAGAATAGTTAATCTTTTCATAATTTTGGTTCTGTCACTATTTTATTTATTTTGAAATTTTTCCCAAAGGATTAAATGAAAAAACTTTGCGGAAGCTTAAAACTTTCGCAAAGACTTCATCCATCCAATAATCCAATAATCCATTAATCCAATATTCCATCAATCCAACGCTTCGCTATTCCATTATTCCAATTCTTCTACTATTTCTTCAACTACATCGAATAAATCTTCTGCCATACCATAATGAGCCACATCAAAGATGGGGGCAT
>JACNLB010000062.1 GCA_014381755.1 Fidelibacterota bacterium
GGTTCTTGAACACTAAATGCAGATTGAAACTCACTTCCTTTAAACCAATATTCTATAGTAATGGCATCTTTTCCACTAATGGAATCTGACAAACTTTCTACAATGGATATATAATCATTCTCTCCATCAAATTCTAATGTTTTACCAAAGTAAGGGTCCAAAGAAACTTCCACACCCACAACGGGTGTTTGGTGGGTTGTCGTTTTAACATTTCCCGTAATTTTTCCATTGGGATTCACAAAACCATCTGCAGAATCGGCAACACCATCTCCGTAGTGATTTCTCGGCACTACTTTATAAATATAAATTTCTCCCGGTATAACATTCATATCAGTCCATACTGTATCTTCTGATGTGTGAAATTCAGTTAATAAATCACCATTTCTATAAACTTTTACACCATCCTGGAATGGGGCACCCAGATCATCCACACCCCAAGAAACTTTAACCCTGTCAGGGTAATCCCCTGCAGATGCTGAAACAGTAAATAGACTTGTGGGTAAATTATAAAAACTAAATTGGCCAAAAGTTGTTGCGAAATTTCCCCCATCACTTGTTGTGCCAATTAAGGGGGCACCAACACTCACCGTATGTTGATAACGGTGGGTTTCATTTGTATTCAATGTCCCTGTTTCGCCGGATCCGCCACTGTTGAAAACCGTATTTCCGAATTCAATGGTTTGCCCCATTGCAAAACCTAAAAAAAGAATGTGAATTACTATGTTTTTTTTCATCATAATTTTGCTCGATTAGATTTAATCATTTCCAGAAATTGTTTGAACCCTAAAAACATTTTAATATTTAATAATGTAATTCATTACAACATAAGGCGGCATATTGTTGTGAGACGCACCACCACCAGTATATTCGGCAGCGTGTTTAGTAGTTTCCCAAACCGAACTATTCGCGTCACCCCAAGCAGATGGGTAGTCAGTATGTGCACTGTTTTGGTAGATTCCATGGAAAGAGCTATGAGCATGACTTGGGATTTCATCAACTGAAAGAGTATGGGTTTCAGAACCGCCAGTATGACCCATTGTTCCAAACCAACCATCATTAGAATCGTTTGTTGTTCCTGCAGGAATCCGTCTTCGCAAATCTGGTACCTTGAAATTGTTACCATTTCCTTGACCGTATGTGTAGCTGATGACATTAAAAAGCTCCCCATGACTGCCTATATTATATTCTGAACCGTCGCAAAGAAGCCAACCGTCTGGTGCAGCACTTCCAGCAAAGGCAATGACAGCTCCTACGGGAGAAACATATCCTGTTTTATCTTTCAATCTACCCGATAGAGCCGCAACATCACCGCTATTGCCTTGTATAACAAGGGTTGTTTTAGTAATTCCTGCTACATATTGCCTAATATGGAATTCTTCAGTGGGATAATCATATAAAATATCTGCATCAGAATATGAATAACCTAGATTCGGATTATTATTAAATAATACTCCGTAATTCACTGAAACAGCGTTACTGGTATATATATTTCCCGTTGTATAAGTTTTACCAATAACATGTAATTCAACATTACTGTCGGGTAAATTAGTTCCGATTCCCACATTTCCGGAACTTGGAAATACATTATCAACACCACGCACACTTAAAGAATAAGGCGATAAAGAAAGGGGAATTCTTGGTGTTGATTCAGCGCCACCATTTACGCCAACCGCCATATAATAAGGCACATCAAAGGCCAAAGTCCCCAATGAACTTGCGCCACCAATAGTTGTTGAATAGACACCATTAGTCAGGGTAACACTGGAATGGGTCTCATTCCAAATGGCAGAACCACCCGTTTCGGCATCGTATAAATAAAATGAGAGTTGATAATCTGCATCCGTTACAGCTTGCCCGTCTGAATCACGTAAAACGCCCTGGATATTCAGGATTGGGTCCGTTGCAAAAATGAAGCTTATCATAAGCAGCACAAGCATGATACTCTTCTCTACTGAAAAGAGAGATTTTGTAGTTGGTTTTAACATGGTTATTTTCCTTTTTATTTAATTTCAATGATATAGGGCGTGTCCGGTGAGCCGAGACCCAAGCCAGCTTCAAAAGTTATTTCATTAGAACAAGCAACTGTTTTGCTTTCATCCGATAGATAGGCGCCAAACGTGATGGCTTCTCCGCCTTCGTTACTGTAAACAATAAGATTGAATAAAACACAATCAAGATGATTGTAAGGTGTTGCCACACCGCGAACATCCGAACCACTGAATGCTGCCAAAATATCATCGACATTACAAACCGGTTCATCATCCAAATGAATTTCGGCGACGATGGTCATAAAATCCTGATAGTCATTCGAATTCACAACCCACTCTCCCTGATCGGTAACAGGTGGATTTGAGAATGTGCGGGGAGTCGGATCATCGTCTCCACAGGCTGAAATACAAATGATGAAAAGAAGGCTGTGTAAAATTTTAATTAGTATCGATATTTTCATAATTTTCATTTTTTAATCTGTTTGGAATTATTTTCTATGGATAATGATTTACCATCTTTTGGTTTATTGGATTTTAAGCTAATCATAGATTTGATTAACTTTAATTTGGATTCCTGTTTATCGATGATTTTCCCTATGGTTGGGGATTCATGGGAAGCGTGCTCGAGCTTTTTTTTGCGCTGTTTCATGCACCCAAATTAGAAACAACTCATACGATATTGACCTTATCAATATCTTAAAAATGAAAATAATTTTGGAATGGTCACTCTCGGCGGGCCACTCCTTAAAACAGTATTAAACGATATTCTGAATGTATTTAACCAAGTTATCTTCCGGCGATAGATTCATTATTTTTCGTATTTTAGAACGATATACATCAACGGATGCAACAGTTAAATTGGTAAGATTGGCAATATCTTTTGTTACCATATTTAATTTGAGAAATGCACAAATTTGAATTTCACGTTGTGTTAATTCGGGAAATGATTTATTCAATGTATCAAAAAAGTCCTGATGAATTTCTAAAAACCAGCTTTCAAATTCATTCCAATCATCGAAGGATGATAATTTTTCTCTGATATTCTGTGTTGTTTTTCGAACAATTTGTTTCGGGTCTCTGGAATGTTCCAAATCTTTCGCTAATTCAATGAGCCACTCCCTGTTTTGAGCTGAATTCATAGCCTTTGTCATAAGCTGTTTTTCTTTAAAATGAATTTCTGTATCTAACTTTTCTGTTTCTAATTGGTGAATTTTTTGGCTTTTTTCCAGGAGTTCTTGGGCTGTTCGTTTCATATGAAAATAGCGGTAAATCAATCCAATGAGAATGATTAAGGATAAAATGGACACGATCGTATAAAACTTGCGAATAGATTTCTGTTTCTCAATTTCAAATTCTTTCACAAGCAATTCTTTATCTTTTTCATACTGGAGAATTTGATATTCTGATTTTGTCACATTCAAATCAATCCGCAATGTATGGAGTTTATTTTTTAATTCAATAATCTTGGGGTACAATTCAAGTAATACATCATGATTCCCCAAGATTTTGTGAATTTCAATTTTTAATTTCATCAAATCATGTTTACTATTATTGAAATTATTTTTTTCAGCAGATTTTATTCCTTTATCAAGATTTAATAACGCTTCATCATATTGTTTCAAATCCTTGTAAAACCGAGCCTGAAACATATAAAATCTGGGCAATTCCCGGAAAAACCGACTATGGTTTAATTTTGCTCCTGTCTGTTTCAAATAATGAAGCGTTGAATCAACATTTCCAATAGATAACCATATATCCGTTAACATGAGATAATTAGAATAAATTAAATATTGATCTTGTATTTCAGTATAAATGTCGGTGGATTCATTCAAGGTTTGGATGGCAATATCATACATTTCCAATTTCTCATAGGCACTGGCAATTAACATTAAATTATAAGCGATTATTCTATCATCACCCGATTCTACACAATGGTCTTTTGCGGCAAAATAATTTTCTTTTGAAATATCATATTTTTCCAATTTATCATTGGTATGTCCTTGATTATGCAAAGAGACAGCCATGCCGTAATGATCATTTATTTGCTTGAATAATTCAAAGGCTTCTTTATATTTATTCAAAGCAGTATCATATCTGTCCTGTCGCAAATAGACCGTGCCAATAGACATGGTTTGCCATGCCATTCCACTGCTGTCTCCCTTCTGTATTTCCAATTCTAAAGCCAATAAATAATGTTCAATGGCTTTATCCCATAAAGCAATATTAGACATGACATGTCCAATAATGGACTGAAAACCGGACTGATATCTCAAATTATTATTTTCCACAGCCAGTAATAATCCATCATTAGCGACTTTTAATGCTTCAAATGAATCATTATTCAATTTTGCATTTGCCAGTGAATCTAAAGATTGGAGTTGATTCAAAATGGGGTTTTTTGAAATATTGATTTTCTTTTCCTGGGCAAAAATTGCTCCAGAATAAATGATCGAGATTATGAATAAAATCTTAATTAAATTAATATTTAGCATGTTTTTCTATTTATTTGGTGACTTGATCATACAAATCTTTCTTGATAAAACTCAATATTTCAACACCATGGCGCAATTCCATAATCATTATTTCCTCAAAATCGTTTTTCCGACCAACTTCAAGTGCTTGATTAAAAATGTATAAGGCTTTGTCATAATCACCCAGTCCTTCATAGGCATGCCCAAAATTCTCTAAAGTTCGAACAATCCCAACTTTATTGTTAATTGTTCGAAAACCATAATGGATTGAAGATTCTTCTAAATAAAATCATTTTCTAACGAAGTGTACTGTAAAATTTCAAATTAATTAAAAGCACAAGATTATATTTTATTTCCCTGTACTGCCGAAGCCTCCACTTCCTCTGGTCGTATCGGATAATTCATCGACCAATTCAAAATGTATAGGTGAACCATCCATGGCAACCAATTGAAACAATCGCTGACCCGGTTCTACTGTATAATCTTCAGTCTTGATATTATCAACAGCTGCCATAATTTCTCCGCGATAACCACCGTCAATCAGACCAATGGAATTACTCAACCTTAATGGTGTTTTGGCAATACTAGAGCGAGGCATTAATAAATATGGGTTATTTTCAGTATTTTCGCATGCAATCTGCAAATGGATTAGAGTGGATTCACCTGCTTTAATCGTTTGTTCCGTAACGACAAATAAATCATTTCCCGCATCGCCATCATGAAAATGACCATGATTTTCGTATAATTCTTTTACTACAGTGTTAAATGGTTTGATCTTTAAATACATTTTGTTTCCTGAATGGTTGAATGATTAAATGGGAAAATAGGGAATAATTTTTCAATCCGATGAATGAGCAAATAAGATATATTATGGTCAAACAGTAGCTTCACAAAACAGCAGCAATTTCCAACTTTCTTTCACGATCTGCTGCAAATGCCAAGCAAGCACGAATATCCTCATGTGTTAAATCTGGGAAATCTTTTATGATTTCATTTTCTGTCATTCCAGAGGCCAAGTAATCTAAAACATCATAAACTGTAATTCGCATTCCTCGAATACATGGTTTCCCGCCACGTTTTCCCGGTTCAATTGTTATCCTTTCATTGTAATTCTTCATTTTAACTCCAACTATATGGTTTAGGTGACTATTTAGAATTTATGCTTAAATAATAGCCCATTCCATCACAATCCAACATATAATTTTGGACTAAAAGGTTCATACTTAAAAAGGGAAAAAGTAGAAGTAATAGTGTTATATAACGAATTTGATTCATTTTTAATTTTCCGTGTTTTGTTTTTAATAATGATTAAATGGGAAAATATGGGAGATGGAAAATGGTATATGTAAGATGTGAAAAATGAATAACCGGATGGGTGAAAGAAACACTGCCACTGGTGCTTTTCTACTTATGAAGTCTAACATCCAACTACTAACCTATTTTATTTATTTTTGAAATTCGTGTCATTCATGGACGACCATTTTTTCATTTATCAAATTTTTTATCATATCAATGTGTTTTGGAGTTGATCCGCAACACGCACCGATGACTGCAGGATTAAACTCTAAAAACAATGAAATACTTTCTTTAAAGTTAGAATCATTTATAATATCAAAATAATCATTATCAAAATCAGTTACGCCCAAATTTGAGTAAACACCCCAATCATTTGTCCAAAGAGATAAAAAAAGTTTAAGAGCGCTAGGTGTTGTTTCAATCTTATTGCAATTGAGCATTAAACAAGAGATTGGAAATGTTTTAATCAAATTGATAGCTTCATCCAAGGAATGACCATCAAGAATATGTTTACCATCTTTTAATATTAAACTGAACCAACAATTTATTTCAATATTTAGGCTTGCTTCTAGAGCAATTTCTATTTCTTCAAAATTACCCATTGTTTCAAATAAGAGCAAATCCACGCCTGCTTCACTAAACCATTCAACCAATTCACCAAATGTGTCTTCAGCGGCACCCTTTCCTGGATATAACTCCGGTGAATAACAGTCATCAATTGCTGTAATTGAACCGGCAACTTTCATAGTATCGACAGCCGATTTTCGTGCCAAATCCACAGCAGACATTAAACTGTCGTATGCTCTTTCTTGAGCTCTTTGTTTTGTATATCCCGCTTTACGGTACGTGTACGTTGTGGTACGAAATGTATTTGTCGTAATAATATCCGCACCAGCCGCTGCATATTCCTGATGAATATTTAATACAATATCCGGATGATCCAAATTTGCATCTGCAGACCAAATGGGTAAAGGTAATTCAACACCATTGCGTACTAATTCGGTGCCCATGGCGCCATCTAACACCAACGGTTTAGTTTTGCTGTTTTTGTTCAAACTTTTTTCCGAAATAATATAGAATTATACTGACTACAAATAAAGATGCTCCAATGAAAGATTCAAACGTTTGCTCTTTAAACGTATAATATAATATCCAAACATTTACAGCCAAAAATAATGCAGGCGTCCAAGGATATCCCCACACTTTATAGGGTCTTGGCAATTCTGGTTCACGTTTACGCAAAACAAACACAGCTGCGACAGTTGCAGAATTTGTAATGATTAGGGCAATACCTGTATACATTAACACTTGTTCGAAAGATGAAGTAAAAATAAATAACAGACAAATAACCAATTGTAAAATAAATGCATACATAGGAATTCCCTGACTATTTTTTTTTGATAAAATACCAATATAGCTGAAATCCTCCCCCATCGTTTCCATGATTCGTGGCCCAATAAATACATAACTGCTTACGGTGGATAAAAGTAAAATAGAAATTCCAATTCCAATAATTCCTGCTCCAGTTTGACCGAAAATTCTTAATCCGGATATATAGGCTACTTCCACCTGACCAGCCATATCAGACATAGGTGCTGTATAAAGGAAAATATAGTTTAACAGCACATACAATACCATTACGAATGATGTTCCTAAAAGTAATGAACGGGGTAAATCCTTTTGAGGATTTTTAACTTCACCTGCAAAATATATCGTTGAATTCCAACCTGTGTATGCATAATACACCCACACTAGACTTACCGCAAATCCTGAGCTCATTATTAAATTAGTATCACCTGGTTTTGGAAGAATTGAAATAACCTGATGATTGCTCATCATAAAACCTGCCAAAATAAAAATAAAAATAAGAATAACTTTAATTCCCGTTGACCATCCTTGAAATAAGGTGCCCCATTTCAAACTGAAAGTATGGAGTAAATGAAAGAATAGAATCATAAAAAACGCAACCCACGTAGGATCAAATGTCGGAAACACAGCTGTTAAATATTTGCCCAATGCCATAGCTGCCAACACCGCAGGTGCAGAGAATCCAACTGTTGCTGATACAAATCCACCTGCGAATCCAATTGCAGGATGAATGATTCTGCTTAATAAATGATATTCACCTCCGGACCTTGGTAAGGCAGCCCCTAGTTCACTGTACGAAAGTGCACCGCATAAAGCAACAATACCACCCACAATCCATAACATAATAAGTGGAAAAATGGATTGAATATCATTGAGTTGAAAACCGAGACTTGTAAAAACGCCTGTACCGATCATAGATGCAACAACAAATGAAGATGCCGTCCACATGGATATGTGGCGGTTGAGGGTTGATTTATCTGTCATTAAATAATGATTATGCGCGGTATAATCTGAAAGCGAGCAATAACCAACCGGAAATAAGAGCAAGGCCGCCAAAGGGAGTAATGGCTCCAAACCATCGTGCTCCACTTAATACCAACACATATAAACTGCCGGAAAAAATAACAACTCCGATTATTAATAATAGTGAGGGCAGATGAATGACATCCATCGGGAAATGAAATCCAAGTAGGCCGACTAAAATCAGCCCTAGGGCATGATACATATGATACTTTACACCCGTTTCAAAAATCAAAAGATCTTCAGGCGAAACTTTTGCTTTTAGACTATGAGCACCGAACGCACCCAATAAAACGGCAAGTCCGGCAAAAAGAGCACCGGTTATTATGATTGATTTCATTCAGATGATTTTTTTTGAACAACTGTACGCATTGGGAATGGGATTTCAATACCTTCTTCATCAAAGCGCTTATGCAAGCGTTTAATAAATTCATGAACCATTGGATGATGATCGCCATATTTACCGGCACGCATATAAACTGTAAAATTAATGCTGGAATCAGCAAAGACCTGAAAACGTACAATTGGTGTATAATCCTTACTAGCCACATCCAAGTCATCAATGACAGATTGAGCTACTTCTGTAGTTACACGTTCTACTTGTTCTAAATCACTGTCATAGGCAACACCGACTGCAATTTTAACTGAATAGCTTGTATCTTTTAAATCATAATCTTTCGTAATGGCTTGAGATAATTTATTATTGGGAATGCTGATTACATTATTGGCTCGTTCCACCATAGTCGTATTACGCCATGTAATATTGGTTATATATCCCTTTTGACCACTATCCAGCTCGACAAAATCACCAATCCTGACTTTTTGGGATAATAAAATATGTAATCCAGCGAAAAAATCTGATAAAGTATCTTTCAACGCCAGAGATATGGCAAGACCACCCACACCCAATGCTGTCAAAATAGGCGCAATTGAAATGCCAAAGGACTGGAGGATTATCATTAAACCAATGGCAAGAATTGTTATACGAGCCAGATTGGAAAAAATAGCCGTTGAAGGAAATCGTGATCCTTTGCTGGCCGACCATTCATTGAGTAAATCTATCGCCAAGGTTGAAGCTGTCATAGTGATGGATAGCATTAGCAGCGTCATGGCTAATTTTGCAGCGTAATGATTATACGGAGCACCGATTTCCATACTGCCTGCTGCCATATAAAAGGCTACGAGGAAAAACCAGTAAACGATATATTTCTCAATTGCACCGAAAATAATATCGTCACCTTTCCAAGATGTTTTGGAAGTGATTTTTTTTATTCGACTATGAAAAAAACGTTTAAATATCCAGCCGGATATAATTCCAACTGCAATTGTGATTACGGGCGGTGCCCAAATTGTGTATAGTTCTAGTATTTGATCTATCATAAGGCTGCGAAATTACAACGTATAGTTTTAATTCTCATCTACTTCTATTTTTACGACAACCTGTAATTCACTATTAGGAAAAATATAATCTTTATAGTCATTTACTTCCAGAAAATAATCTCTGCGAAAAACATGTTTCCCATCAATATACAGTGATAGATACTCCAACGCATGATCTTCATTAAATGCCCATGACAATCCATGTAATTCATTTCCTTTCATGGATTTTTCATATCGCAAATTTCCGGAAGAAAAGCGTTTTGTTTTTGTGGTTATCCCAGTTTTAAATAGTGTAATTGTTGTTTCCATCCCAAGATTATTCCAGTTTTTTTGAAAAACAACTTTGTTTCGTTTAAAAAGCTGGACTTGTTTAATCCTGCCGTTATCAAAATAATCAAATTGGCAGAGGGGTTGACCAAAATAAGAATACGCCTCTTTTGTAATAACACCGCTGGGACTGTATATGCGCATAACACCGTGGAAGTCTCCTTTTGAATATGTCGTTATGCTGAATAATTGTCCATGACCATACCAATTATAAATAACTCCATTGGGTTTATCATTCAAATATGTCCCCCTTTCTTTTTTCAATCCGGATGAATTCCATACCGTAAACGGGCCGCTTCGAATTCCCATGTCATACGTCCAAGATGATTGTTCCTGACCATTTGAATAATAATCAATTTTTACACCTTGGAGTTTGCCATTCAAATACGTCATGTTACTCTTAATCTTACTATCACCTGGGAAAATCTTATGCTTCACTTTTTTAATTGTCTCCTCCAATTGTTCTACAATTATATTAGATACTTTACTTTTAGCATCTCCACTGCTATAATATAATTGTACTTGTCCATCAAGTATTCCATTCGTGAATGTTTTTGTTGAATCCAGATTACTGTTTATGGAATACCATTTCCACTCTCCTGTTTTGATACCATTTTGATATTCTCCTATCACAGCTTTTTGACCATTCACATGCCAGATCTTGTATTTACCCATATACTGATTATTTGAAAATTGTATGAGGGAATCCAATCCTTTATTATCACTATACCATTTCCATTCACCATCTTTTTTATCATTTATATACGTGCCTGTCATTGCCTTTTTTTCTTTGTCATTCCATATGGATACAGGCCCATCTTTAATTCCTTTTTTATATGTGACGATTCGTTCTTTTTTTCCGGATATGTTAAACCACGTCCATTTCCCATGGGGAATTCCGTGCATATATTCACCAATTAAAGACTTTTTCCCATTGTCATTGAACTGAATGGATTTACCATGATATGTGTGATTTTGATACATTATTTCACGCGTTTTCTTTCCGGCGGAAGAATAATCGATACTTTTACCGGAAAGCATTCCTTTTTCGAATGTTCTTAATGAATCCGTTTTTCCATCACTCCCAAACCATTCCCATTTATCACTTTTACGATTATTTTCAAATTTGCCTTTTGCTATGACTTCCCCGGACCGTGAATACGCAACATGTTTCCCATGGCGGATATTCCGTAACATATCTGTAGACGATGCCAATTGTCCGTTAGAATGATACGTCAGTAATTCAACTAGTGTCGAATCTTTCATACCATCCTTTTTTTGTACTTTCATGATTTTAACCGTTTTTACCTGCTGATTATCATATCGATCTATAACAACAGAAACCGGTGCACATGAAAATAGAAAAAGAGTGAATAAAATGATGCGTTTCATTGTCAGAATCTAAACAATAATATGGATTAGGATTGGGATTAGGAAAAACATAAGCCTGTCTTTCGTTCGTCTGTCAGATGGACTGAGAGATGGGACTAAAGCCTGGTAACTCCGACACTACATGTACGGAGTACGGGATGCTAACATTGGCAGAGTCGTCGCCTTGGGAAATTTTATCAGTAAAATCAAGTCAGATTTGAGGATTAGAATGATTTTGTGTCTGAAAAACCGTCCGTCGGTTGGCGGATCGGTTTTGAGTTTAAAATCATTCCCGAAACGATGACTTTGATTGATAAAATTTTCCACAGCGACTGTTTCTTTTGTAGCCGTTTTCTTTGCGTCAAAGAAAATGGCGAATCGTGGAAGACAAATGAAGTATTAGAAATAAATCTATATATAAAGGATAATTTGAATAGGATTATATATTGATTGAATAATATACTTTACACAAATTCTTTCAACCAATAGGGAGGCCATATGAAACATCTAATCCTCTACTGTGCAATCATCAGTAATGTAATGGCACAAGAACTTGAATCAGCAATGGCTGCATGGAATAATATAATGCAGACTCCAGAAATTGTTGATTATTTCCGTGGCGTTTTTGACAAATTAGGAATTACTGTGGAAGGTATGGATGACAAATTCACCGTCCATCATCAAGGTGATAAAATCACATTTACTAAAGGAATTGATGATGATATTGATTTTCTTGTCCCCCTCCAAAAGCAGAATATCCTCAACATGATCAGCCATTCCAAAGATGGTAAAATCAATCCTGAAGAATCTTGGAGAATTCTATCTGTTTTATTTACACCGCTCACATATGAAACATTAAAAGTTCCGACACTTGCCATAAACTGGCGCAGAAAACTGGCCGGAGTAGAAGATTTGATTCATGTTTATTTACTAAACCCATCCGGAGGTGAAGCAAATAAACATACTCTTGTCTATGTTAAGGGACAATGGATAGTTGTCGAGGGTCTACATGGGGATCCGAGGCGTACCTACCGAATGACACCGGAACAATCATTGGAATACCAACGCCGTACATTTTCAGCAATCAAGAAAGATACGTTTTGGGAATGGTGGAGATTTGCTAGTTGGTATAAAAATTGGCGGAAGGCGTGTTCAGTTACACATACTTAAGATTGTGATAGAATTGACTTAACTAATTCGTTAATTCTTTCTGTCAAATTTGATTCTATCACTTCTTTCCCTTCAAACATATCACCTGTGGCATATACAAACTTGGGAATAACCTTGCATCTATAGTCCAGCATAATGCTATTTGCAAAGGGCATGACAGACATAAAACTCTTATCACCTCCGGCGTTACAAATAAATCCGACTACTTTATCATTCCACCCACTTCCGGTAAGTTCCAATAGATTTTTTGCGACTGCATTGAGGTAATAATTATATACAGGACTTGCAATAATCAGTGAATTAGCGACCTTTATTTTATTAGTGAGATCTATGACGGCTTGATCTTTATAACAGTCTCCTCCATCACAAAAAGGAAGATTCATTGTTTCCAGATTGATAATTTCAGCTTGTGCATTATTTTCACTAAATAATGTGTATGCTTTTTTAGCCAAAGAGAGTGTTCGACAATCTGGTCGCAAACTTGTGGATATGATTAAATGCATATTTTCCTTCTTTTATGGTATTAATTTAATCTTATTTAACTTATCGGGAGTTTGCCTGTCCGCCTGTTTTTTGGCAGGAAACTTTAGCAAAGTTTATTATTCCAATCCATCATTTCATCAAAATAATTTTTTGTGTATCAATATACTTACCACTTTGAAGCCGCACAAAATACACACCACTTGAATAGTTGGATGCATTCCAGACAACCTCATGATCACCAGGATCAGTTACACCATTAACCAATGTTTCAACTAGCCTGCCGGTTATATCGTATATTTGCAATATTGAAGAATTTTTTGCCGATGCGCTATACCGAATGGTGGCAGTTGGATTGAATGGATTGGGATAAACAGGCAATAATGAAAAAGATTTTGGTAAATTATTTTCCTCATCAATGGATACATTATACTCCACACTTTTCAAAATCCAATTATCGGGATCTAATTTTACTTCCACCACGGACGTACCGATTAAGCCCAAATTGTATTGCTGATAAGCGCCATTGTTATCCACGGCAAAATCCAAAGTATCCGATTCGAATACGACTCGCAAATCAACGGGCATGTGAAAGAATTGCCAATTTTGCGTTTGCTCGATAACAACAATTAATTCATCCGTATCCAATATCTCCCATGAGACGGCATATTTCGGATATCGCTCACCATAAATCCATTGTTGAAAAAAATCATCCAAATCTAATCCGGATACGTCTTCGCAAACCGCCTGGAAATCTTCAGTCGTCGCCGAAGCGTATGCTAAAGAATCATTGGAAGAATAGGAATGTAAAATCTCGAAAAATGTACTATCCCCCACAACATGCCGGAGCATATGTACAACCCAACCGGCTTTGTTATAGGATAGATTACCGTTAAAAATATCACTAATATTTTCTGGATTTTCTACATAAATCGATCCAGGACCATAGAAAGCGTGATTCGACATGTAGGATTTATACGCTTCTTCACCACCGATGAATTCTTCCCAAAGGGCTTCCCCGTAACGGGCAAATCCCTCGTTCAACCAGATATGATGAAAACTGGTGCAGGTGATTAAATCACCCCACCATTGGTGTGCTAATTCATGGGCAATGAGCCATTGAGAATATCCGCCCATACTCGTCAGAGTTTGATGTTCCATTCCTCCACCCCAACCAAAATCAGCATGTCCGTATTTTTCATTAATAAATGGATATTCCCCATACTTTTCAGCAAATAAGGAAATCATATCTTTCGTCATTAAATAATTGGTGTGGGATAGATTATAATTTTCCGGATAAACGTAAAAATCAATCGGCATAGAATCACCATTTACTGATACATAAAAATCCTGCCAAACTGTATAGGGATAAATTGCCAGGGAAACTAAATACGTACAAATCGGATAGGACTCTTTCCAATGGTATTTTTTTCGATTATTTGGCATATCCAATTCGGATACAAGCAATCCATTTGATGCTACAATCTGATTTTCCGGAACTGTAATAATTATATCGACTGAATCCGCTTTGTCCGATGGATCATCCTTGCAAGGCCACCATGTCCGTGATCCATAGGGCTCGGATAAAGTCCAGACATGATCAAACCCGTTGTGCCAATCGAAGGCGAACGAACCGAATCCGGATTGAGGAGGTGTTCCGTGATAAAATACAGTCACTTGAAATTCGTACCCTTCAGGAATTGTCGAACCAGGTGCGGGAATTTTTAACAGGTTATTTTCATGAACAAAATTTGTCAATGCCTCATACAGATAAACAGAATCCACAGTCAATTCAGTTGTGAAATCTAATTCAATGGAGTCCGGTTGTTGGAATCCTACATGTCCGTTCACATGCACTTCACCATCTAAGTCATTATTAATAAAGTCAATGTCTAAATCAATTTTATAATACGTAATGTCAATCATTCCTTGGTATTCAGTGAGAGTTGATTGAACGTTTATCATCCGCTCTGTCATCAACGCTTTAGAACAATATTCGGTGGGTTTATCTGCTTGGGGATAAAGAAAGTTTAAAAATATAAATGAAAAAACGAATAAAAACCTTTTTTCCATGGATAAATTTTACCACGGTTTGGATATGTACTTCAATGATGAATTACTCTAACCAAAGTTGTCTGTCCAAACTCCGATATTGGATTGCTTCGCTCACATGCTGAGGCTGAATATTTTCTTCTTTTTCCAGATCAGCTATCGTGCGGGACACTTTCAAAATTCTGTCATAAGCTCTGGCGGAGAGACCCAATTTTTCCATGGCTTGTTTTAACAATGCAGCTGCTTCTTTTCCTAGCTTACAATACGTATTCAAATCCCCTGTTTCCATTTGCGCATTGCTAAACATTCCTGCTGTTGATTTATATCGATTCAATTGAACTTGCCGTGTAGATTGAACTCTTTCACGAATAGATTCAGATTTTTCACCCGCTTCTTTTCCCGCGAGGTCTGCAAATGGTACAGCCGGAACTTCTATATGAATATCGATCCGATCCATGAGCGGACCGGATATACGGCTCATGTATTTTTGAATCAATTGCGGATTGCATGAGCATTCATTTTGGGGATCGGTGGCATATCCACACGGACAAGGATTCATGGCTGAAACTAGCATAAAACGTGACGGATAACTTAATGACATAGATGCACGAGCAATGGTAACTTCACCATTTTCCAATGGCTGGCGCATAACCTCTAAAACATTTTTTTTGAATTCCGGCAGTTCATCTAAAAAGAGAACACCATTATGAGATAAACTGACTTCTCCGGGTCTGGGGATTGTACCACCGCCAATGAGTCCAGCATCACTAATGGTGTGGTGGGGTGCACGAAACGGACGGGTGGCAATGATACCTTGACCGTCAGGCAAAATGCCGGCAACGGAATGTATCTTGGTTGTTTCCAATGCTTCATCCAAAACCAATTCCGGTAGAATAGTCGGTAAGCGCTTGGCCAACATTGTTTTACCGCTTCCTGGTGGACCGATCATGATAACATTGTGACTTCCTGCAGCGGCAACTTCCAATGCACGTTTTACCTGCTCCTGCCCTTTTACATCATCAAAATCCACATGATAATTTTTGTAATTCTTGAACATGGCTTTTTGGTCTACAACAATTGGCTCTGCTGTTTCTTGCTCATTTAAAATAGCGATCACATCAGCCAGCGATTTAACTCCCACAACTTTTATACCATCCACCACTCCCGCTTCGCTGGCATTCTCTTCCGGTAAAACGACTCCCTTAATTCCTTTATCTCTTGCGCAAATTGCCACCGGCAGCGCTCCTTTAATTGGACGCAATTTGCCATCCAATGCCAGTTCACCTAACAACAGCATTTTTTCTAAATGGTCATGTTTGATTTCACCTATTGCGGCCAGGATACCAATCGCCATTGGCAGATCAAATGCGCTACCTTCCTTGCGTATATCTGCAGGCGCCAAGTTGATAGTAACATGTTTGTGGGGAAACTTATAGCCGCTGTTTTTTATTGCAGCCCGAACCCGTTCCTTACTTTCTCTTACGGCACCTTCCGGTAGACCCACGGTTCTGAATTTAGGTAATTTGGCGCCGGTCAGGTGTGCTTCTACTTCAACAACATAGGCATCAATTCCGAGAATGGCGGAGCTTAATGCCTTGGCCAGCATTAATTGCACGTGATGATGCCCTTGAAAGCGAGGTAGGGAATCAACAAATATAGGATCGAATCACGTATTAGATAAAAAACAACAAATGCAGCTAAAACCACCCATCCTTTTTTTTTGATCAATAATTTATAGCCACCCTCTTTACGAATTTCATTCCATTCTACCAGGAATTTCGGTTTTAATAATTTCATTTACTCTTCGCTGGGCTTAATTTTTCCATATTTTACATTTTCATATTTTTCCCAAAGTGTTTCACCAGCCGCCTGCTGAAAACGAAAAGCAAAAGCCATGGCTTCATAAAATGGTTTATTCACAAAATCGTCATGGCTGTAGAATTCATCTATCCACCCGACAAATTCATCCAAATCATTTTCCTCTAATTGGTCAAATATACCAAAAACCAATTCTGCGCGATTGTCATAATACCATTTTGTTAATTCCGTATGACCCAATTCATTTTTTAATTCATCATATGTTTCATATGTTTGGGTCATATAAGAAAATAAATATGTCTCTTTTTGATCGGGAGTTAATGTTTTCCAATAGGCCACAATGGGCGACATATTTGTCGGCTCAAAGTCTTGTGGCCAAATAAATGAAATTAAAAATAGTGGGATGATTAACTTATTCATAGCTTACCTGTTTCCGAATTATCAGTCCAAACTACGAAGACAAAACTATCAAATCAAAGTGCTCAAGTTGGATTTTGGTGATTGGCAGATTGGTAACTGGTAGCTGGTGATTGACTGAATGATTGAGTGAGTGTCTCACGACGACACCTGCTGTTTTTTTCAATTCCGCTCGCCAATCACTTATCTACCCAATCGTCATATTCTTTAATTAATTCGATTAATTCATCCACTGCATTTTCCGCTGGAATATTTTTTCGCACCACTTCTTTTCCTTTGTATAATGATATGACACCATTCCCACTTCCCACATAACCATAGTCAGCATCCGCCATTTCGCCCGGACCATTTACAATACATCCCATGATGCCGATTTTCAGACCTTTTAAATGGTCGGTACGCTTGCGGATCATTGCAGTTGTATCCTGAAGATTAAACAATGTTCGGCCGCAGGAAGGACACGAAATATATTCCGTTCTTGAAATGCGTGTTCGAGTTGCTTGCAAAATACCAAAAGATGTTTGATTGATAAATTTATTATTATGTTTTGAGTTTAGCCAAATTCCATCTCCGAAGCCATCAATGAGAAGGCCGCCAAAATCTATTGATGAATATAAACGGCAGTGCTCTTCATCTAATTCGTTGAATTCGCGTTTCATTATTACAGGTATTTCTGTTTTTAATGTTAAAAATGCAATTCGCATTTCTGCCATGGCATGATCAGTCTCCGCTTCCATAATCAATACAGAGTTGTGTGGAAGAGATTCTAAAAAATCATTATTTACGTTTGAATGAGAACAACGAACAAAATTCAATTCAGTTGATAAGTTTGAATAATCATCTGTAATCAATGGATATGTTTGAGGCGTTTCAGACCAAACATCTGAATCCTGAATTATACTCACCATACCCGGAAGTTCAAAATCGATACTTCCATTTCCTACATACACATAATCAGCTGCTGCATCAGCCGTGGACCATTTATCTAGTTCTTCATTATAATAATGGCCACAATGCTTTAAGTCTGCTGGTGTGATTTTTTCCAAATCACTCAAATCAATCATCACTCTGGGAACATTATCTCCGCCTATATTTTTCTCGTTTAAAGATTGACGTTTTATATATTCATACGGATGAAAATATTGTGTATCCATTTCGGGTAATTGAGCAGTGCGAGGTGAAGAGTAACGGTCAACCAACGCTTTTGCTACAGGGATTTCAGCTTCCGGTTCTTCTGTCAATGAAACTCGAATTGTATCGCCTAATCCATCTTCCAATAATGTGCCTATTCCCACAGCAGATTTTATTCGGCCGTCTTCTCCTCCTCCTGCTTCTGTTACACCCAAATGTAGAGGATAATCCATCCCTTCATTCATCATGGTTGCCACTAATAAGCGATATGCCTGAACCATCACTTGGGGATTGCTTGCTTTCATGGAAAAAATGATGTCATGAAAATTTTCATCCATACAGATTCGGGTGAATTCCATGGCAGATTCTACCATTCCCAACGGAGTATCTCCGTAACGGTTCATGATTCGGTCGGATAGTGATCCATGATTCGTACCGATACGCATGGCCGTTCCTTCTTCTTTACAAATTTTCACAAGTGGTAAAAAGCGATCTCTGATACGTTCTAATTCTTCATCATATTGAGTATCAGTGTATTCTAAAATTTCAAATTTTTTCTTATCAGCATAATTCCCAGGATTGATGCGCACTTTTTCCACGATTTGTGCGGCAATTTCCGCAGCGTTTGGCGTAAAATGTATATCGGCTACCAATGGTTGTAAATAGCCACGGCGGTGAAGCTCATCACGGATATTCCTTAAATTTTCTGCTTCTTTTTTGCTGGGAGCAGTTATACGTACAATTTCACATCCTGCATCAATCATACGAATAGATTGCTCCACAGTGCCCTTGGTATCCATGGTATCGGTTGTTGTCATAGATTGGATACAAATGGGTTGATCGCCTCCAATACTTACATTCCCCACCTGTACTTCACGTGTCTTAAAACGGGAGTATTGAAATAAGCTATTACAGTAAGGTGTGTTATTTTTCACTGGTGAATTTAATGAAGAAAGGTATGCATAAAAAAGAAGTGGCAGTCAAAAACTGACTGCCTCTTCACTTGATAATTTTATCAAATTAATTGATAAATAGCGATTTAAATAACACCTGTATTTATTTCCTAACTCAAAAGGAATGAAGACGAAAGAATCAACACTATGGTGAATGTTCTAATTGGTTTTCGGTTATCGTTTATATATTAAATATATTTCCATAAATTTTCTTTATTCACACAATACTCTTGTTCAATTTGATCTTCATATTGATTTCGAAACGCACGCGACGGCATTTTATTTTTATTCCATTTTATTTCAATTGGATTCAATTTTCCTGTGTTAGTGTTTTCTAAAATTAAATCTACTTCCGCTTGTTTAAAATTTCTCCAAAAAGAAATTTTATATGGTAATGATAAATAATGGATATTTGCTTTAAACATATTCACAACATAATTTTCAAATAATTCACCTCTATCACCGCGCAATGACAAGAGTTTAAAATCATCAATCACACCATTTCGTATTCCCAAATCGGTAAAATATACTTTAAATGATTTTTTAATTTCCTTATTAGGATTTTTGTAAAACGGACTTAATGTTTTAATTAAATGAAATTTCTCATATAAATATATATATTCCAAAACGGTTTTTCTATCAATCCCAAGCGTTTTAGATAATTCATTGGGATTTACAATTTTACCAATTTGAAATGCCAATAATTGTAATAAGTTTTTAAATATACGCGGATGCTGAATACGTTCAATTTCAAAAATGTCTTTAAACAACAGGTTATTAATATAGTTTTGTAAAATTTCTTTTTTTCGAGACAGGTCCGTCATTTCAAATACTTCAGGAAGTGAACCAAATATAAGTTGAGTTTCTAAAGATGCATCAATTTTTGGTTTATGGTATTTTTGAGTGAATCCACCAATTGAAAAGTCTGTAATCTCTATTTCTTCTATTATTTCTCGCATAGTTAATGGGAAAATATAGAATGCAAAGTAACGCCCATATAAACTATCCCCTATATTTTTCATCATGAGGAATGAGGCAGACCCGGTTGCTACAACTTTCAAATTTGGGAAATGATCATAAAGCAATTTTAAAATTGATCCAGATTTTTCAAGATATTGAATTTCGTCAAATAATACAATCCCTGTCACTTCACTTCCACCCAATATTTGCTCTAAATCTTTCACTGATGGGATAAATAGTTTTTGATTTCTACCATCTTCAAAATCAAAATACTTTGAAATTTCAATTTCATCTGACAAACGCTTTAATTCATAGGTTTTTCCTATACGTCTTTGACCCAACAAAAGCACAACTTTCCGTTTCGGATGATCTAATTCAGTTTTTATTTTATGTGTAACTAATCGTTTCATGTTCAAATCCTCCTATAATTATCGGCAATATAGGGATTATACTCCCAAATTTATCGGTATATACAGGAATTTATTCCTATATATGACTATCAATATAAGCTCTCTAATTATTCTTTAACAAACATATTATTCCAAATACGGTTGCGAATGAGTTATATCTGGTCCTGTTTGTGAAAAGGGTTTAACTCTCTCCTAAAATACAGAAAACGATTCTGCGTTTCCCCCCTCACAACTAATTGCCGGTCTTTTATGAAAGTGAAGAAATGTTTGAAGCTGGTGGAGATTGTGGTGTTTGGGGAACAGGAAAAGGTGTTTGGTTGGATTTGGGAATATTTAACATTTTATATTCCTCTATTACTATCATGTTTAATTAAAGAAGAGGCAGTCAAAAACTGACTGCCTCTTCTTTTTATTTTCTATCAAATGAATTGATAAAAGGTGATACAAATATCACCTGTATTTATTTCATGAAAACCAGTTTCTTAACCGCATGAAATCCACCTGCATTAATTCGGTAGATATACATTCCGGATGCCAATGGATTACCATGATCATTTGTTCCATTCCATTTAATAGAGTGGAATCCAGCATTCATTTCATAATTAATCAATGTCCGTACCTTATGTCCCAAGAGATCATAAATAGCCATAGTAACCATTGAATTCTCTGGTACATCAAAACGAATATTCGTTATTGGGTTAAACGGATTTGGATAATTCTGATGTAATGCGAATACGTCAGGAACTCCCGCGCCACCATCCACAGACATGGATGTTAAGCTAACGGCAGCAGATGCATCACTTTCATTATCATGAACGTCCACTGCAGTCACAATGTAAAAATTGTCACCAGTAGCCATTGCAGCATCTACGTAGTCAGATGTTTCACTTTCTCCAATGAATGAATCATCATTATGGACAAAGTCTTCCGTTGCGCCACGATACACATTATAGTGACCTAGGTCATTTGCAGTGGAAGCTGCCCATTGAAGTTCGGCAGAACCTTCTACAATTTGACCACCAAGATCATCTGGAGCATCTGGTGCAATATTATCAGACGAAAAGCCAGATGCAACAACACTGACGAAGTTTCCTTCATCCATGTTGGCAATAACGCGAAAATCGGCTTCATTATTTCCATCACTATCAGAATCATTCAAAGTCGAAACTTCTACTACATACTCATCACTGCCATAAGCACCGACGGACGTTAAGCCAACCCATGTATCTCCATCCTTACGTTGGATGGTATAAGATTCTGTGGAACGTCCAGGTAATGCGTCCGTGTCCCAAGCAGATTTAACAAATGAAACATATACGCGTCCACCTTGATCTTCTGGCACATCAGCAATAGATACAATATTTGGATTTACAATATATCCGTCGCCTTTTGGAATGCGATAATAGCTTACTGTTTTACCTTCATATTGATATGATTCTGGCCAACTACCAAGAGGTTGTATATCATACATTTTATT
>JACNLB010000090.1:0-23839 GCA_014381755.1 Fidelibacterota bacterium
CCGATCTGACGTATAATGCCAACGTGATTTGAAAGATGGTTTTCCATCTTTATAATGAATTTTAATCATTCTTTGTCTCGCTTCGGCCCACGATTTACTTTGAGAAAATGCAAGACTCGTCAAAACATGAACGGTACAATCTGAAACATCTAATCGAATAATGGGATCTGTATCGGGCTCAACTTCTTCACCCAATTTAAATATCTCATAGGGCTTACCCACTTGCCAAAGCGAAAATGCTTTTAGACGATTATGAAAATCAGGATAATGATTATGGAATTGAGGAAGAATGTCTGAAATCTGAACTTCTGTTAACGTCCATGGTTTTGGTAAAGATTCGACCCAGGAATTCGAATTTGAACAACCGAAGATAATGAAGAAGTAAAAAGGAAGAAGTAAAAAGGGAAAATTATTTCTTGGTTCTTCCTTTTTACTTTTTACTTCTTCATTCTTCATTTTGCCTTCAATCACCATTCCCGTCTCCATTCCAAATTTGGATTCTGAACAGTAATTCCAACCGCTTCGTACACAGATGAATGAATATGTTGACGCCAATCAAAATACGTAGGTGATTTATAGGAACGATTCGGATGTACTGCATTTGTTAATAAAATAACAAACATATCATTTTCTGAATCAATCCATAATGATGTCCCAGTATATCCGGTATGTCCAAAACTATTATCTGGCAAATAAACACCTCCAGATGCCTTGCCAGATGGACTATCCCAACCCAAGCAGCGAGAACTTCCATTTACTACATTGGCTCTAGTTGAAAATAAATCAATCGTTTCTTCTCGAAAAATTCTTTTCCAACCATAGATTCCCCCATTAAGTATCATTTGAGAAAATACGGCTAAATCTTCTGCTGTGGAAAAAAGTCCAGCATGACCAGCAACTCCCCCTAGACTATGGGCATTTTCATCATGAACTTCGCCATGGATTAATCCAGTTCTATATCCTTCCTCAATTTCGGTTGGAATTATACGATGGAATTTTTCTGAAGGAGGATTATAAAATGTTGTATTCATTCCCAAAGGTTTAAAAACAAGAGAGTCCACCAAAATATCTAGAGTTACACCACTCACTTTTTCCAATACTTTTCCCAATGTGATTAATCCAACGTCAGAATACATTGTCTGTTCAGCAATTCCAATTTCCGGCCCAGTATTAAATACACTATCTATCCTCATTTCAATGGAATCATCCATTAAATAATATTTCTTAAATGGTGGCAGCCCGGCTGTATGTGTGAGCAAATGCTTAATCGTAATTGCACTCTTTTGCTGAAAATATTTTGGCTGTTTTCCTTTAAACTCCGGAAGATATGTCACCACTTTTTCATCTAAATCCAATTGTCCTTTTTCAACCAATTTCATAACAACGGAAGTAGTTGCAATGACTTTTGTAATGGATGCTAAATCAAAAATGTCTGTTTTACGAGTAAGCCTTTTTGAACTGTACGTATGATTTCCGACTGCTTCATGTAAAAATATTTTTCCACCCTTTCCGGCAATTATTACTCCGCCAGGCCATGCTGAATCTGAAACAGCTTCTTGCAAGAGCGACTTCACATGTGAAACATCTACATCCACTTCATAAGGCATAATATGTTTAATGGTTTTTCCGGGAGTTGATAGTGATTGTTCAAACTTTATAGGTTCTTGTTTTAAATAAATACCGAAGCCACGCTCTGCAATATCCGGTATCGTAATGGGCAATGTGCCTGAAAAATGATTTTTTCCAAGTAACGTTTGTACTGCTGCTTTTTGCAAAACGAAACTCCCTTTCCATGCACAAATATAACCGGGTGTTTCAGGCAATCCTTGAATCAAATAGGGATTTCCGAAGCTGATTAAAAGAATATTGTCAGTTTTTTGATTCAATGCATGTATAAAATCCATTTGGTGATCCGGGAGAAAAATTCTGTCTTTCCAAGCAGAAGGACTGGCAAATGCATTTAGAATAATGGGTGAATTTTTCGGTATAGTTCTCAATATTGATTCGTAATACAGCGTACTGTCTGATTCATCGATTTGCAGTGATCGGATTTTCAATCCGGATCGTTTTAATTCTTTTGTTGTTAATGATTCATTATGGTCATTGGGATGATCATAAATATCTATAACAAATATTTCCTCATTCTTGTGCATAGTCAATGGAAGAATTGCATTTTCATTCTTGACTAAAGTGATTGATTTAGCCGCAATATCCATTGCGGTTTTTTTGAATTCTTTTTTGCCAAGGATTTTTCGTGTTTCTTCCAACGTAATAAATCGCTGCGTATGCAACCCCACTTTTTCTTTCATCTTAAGCATTTTTAACGCAGCGTCATTAATTCTATCTTCAGAAATGATTCCTTTTTGGATAGCATCTTCAACGATATCGATGGATTTTTTCACATTATAATTCTGTAAGATAAAATCGCACCCGGCATTAATGGCGTGAATTAATGCATAAGGATCGGAATAATTCCGAGTAACTCCGCCCATGGCCATGGAATCGGTGACGATGACACCTTTAAAACCCATTTTTTCACGCAGAACTCCCGAGACCCAAAACGGCGAAAGAGTGGCAGGCAAATTGGCATTTGGTTGGAAATCAGGAGAATGAACATGGGCCACCATTACCGCATCCACTCCCGCATCGATTGCCGTTTGAAATGGGTTCAATTCCAATGACCAAAGACGACTGGAATCACTGGGGATCGTCGCCAAACTGGTATGAGAATCGGTTTCTGTATCGCCATGCCCGGGAAAATGTTTAGCTGTAGCCAGCATTCCGTTTTCCTGTAAACCCAGAATAAATTCAACTGCATATTTCCCGACTTCATCCGGGTCTTCTCCAAAAGATCGTGTATTTATAATGGGATTATTTGGATTATTATTCACATCCGTCACGGGAGAAAAATTCCAATGGATTCCTAAAGCCCTGCTTTCTAATGCTGCGATTTTTCCCACCTCATAGGCATATTGTGTACTCCCCGCTGCGGCGATGGCCATGAGAGGCGGAAGGTCCGTTCCGGCGGGGAATCTCCTTTGAACACCGTATTCTATATCAGCATCTACAATGATAGGAATTTTAGATCGCCGTTGAATTTCATTAAGCAATGTAAGAGATGTACCCACATCGCCAAACCAGATGTGAATCCCGCCAATTCCATCTGTTTCAAGTAATGATGTGATTTCTTTCCACTTTGGACTTTCTTCATTTAAAAATCGCATGTTCATATGGTAAACCATTATTTGCGCGATCTTTTCACGGAGGGTGAGTTTCTTTAAGGTTTGTTCAGCCCATGACTGTTGGAATGAAAACTGACCGGGACCAGCACAGCCGGATAATACGATCAGCAGAAAGAAATGAAAAAAGCAAGTAGTGGATTTTTTTGTGAATGACATATTTTGAAGCATGAAATTTAATAATAATACACTGGTAATTATGAAGTTATAAAAAAGATACGTTCTAATTTTTTCTAAAATATTGATTGAAAAATATTAAATGATGATCTAATCTATTTACCCAATAATCCCACGTATGACCGCCGGATTTTTCAATATAAAGATGTGGAATGTTTAAATCCAATAATGTTTTGTGTAACGCCAGATTGCTTTCTATAAACACATCATCTATCCCACAATCAATGATTAATTGAGTACCTGATTCTTTGAATTTCTGAACATTGGATATGACAGAAAACTCCGCCCACCGCTCTGGAAATTGTTCGAAAGAACCGATTTTTTCACCCAATTCATATTTTTTCGTTGTGAATTTCAAATCAACGACACCGCTCATACTTCCGGCAGCTCCAAATATATCTGGAAACTCCAATGCCAAATATAATGCACCATGACCGCCCATACTTAAGCCCGTAATTGCACGGCTTTTTCTGTGTGCAATCGTCCTGTAATTTTGATCAATAAAATGAACAACCTCTTTCCCAACATACGTTTTATACTGACTATTTAAATCCATAGGACTATCCAAATACCAACTATTATAACCGCCATCTGGACACACAATAATCATGTTATACATATCAGCATAATTTCCTAAATCAGAATTTTCAGACCAGTTTTTATAATTACCGCTATAACCATGAAGAAGATAAATCACAGCATACTGATTTTCCACTTTATCATATTCATCCGGCAAAACAATTAAACAGGGAACATTCCTATTCATTGATTCACTGTGGATTGTAAACGTTTTTTGAACCGCTCCAAAAAGTCCGCTTAAAAACGTGAGGAATATGATGAAGGTGAGTTTTTTTATTTTCATAATGGAAAAAAGTTACCTGAACTATGAAATAATTTGCATTAGTTTTCGCACTCTAAAAAATCATTTAAATATTCACTAGATACTACATATGAACATTTTTTTCTCAATACCTGACTCAAAGACTCAATCCGTTTTTGACGTCCGGAACACCGTCAATTCTATTTTAAACCAATCAGCAAAGCCAAATCAAATTTTCGCAATTGGTGATGCTTTTGATGGCGCCGATTCATCCATTCAATTTTTATCAATAAAAGACACCAATACTACAACTGTCATGAATCAGGCGATTATTCAATCGGATGATCCATTCATTTTACTTATTGATAATCTGAACTCACCGGTTTATTTAAATTCGTCAGCCATTGATATTTGTGAGCTGACGATGAAACGCAATCCGAATGCTTCCATGATTTATTCTGATTATGATTTAGACAGCGACGGAAAAATTCAAGAAATTCATTTGCTTCATCACCACGAAGGCCGCGTCCGGGATAACCAAGATTACGGCAAAGTGTTTTGCATCAGAAAATCTGCCATTCAACAATGCGGCGGATTTGATGAATCGCTAAAATACAATACGCTATACGATTTACGTTTAAAATTGTCTGTACATGGAGAATTAATTCGGATTGCCAACCGTTACAGCGGAAGTCTTTATACCGTGACAGCGAAAAAAGAAGCTGCAAATGTATTTGATTATCTTATGGAAAGTAAGGAGAGTCAGGTGGAAGCGGAGAAAATTTGCACGGATCATTTAAGGCGGATTGGCGCCTATCTCCCTCCCAATGAATATTATCAGCACAGGCCTGAACCGCAACATGATCCACCATTGAAAGCCACCGTGATAATTCCCGTGAACGAACGTCCGGAATTCATTGGCACAGCGTTGGAAAGCTGCTTTCAACAAACGGTCCGGGAAATCGAAATAATTGTGGTGGTCAATGGCGGTGAAAATGATACAACCATTCCGGAAGTGAAGCGGTTCATGTCCGGCGGTGATAAGTTTGACGAAAATTCTCCGGAAGTTCGCTTGATTGTCCTCGACATTAATAATATCGGTTTTTGTCTCAATTCCGGTGTGAATGCAGCGAAAGGTGAATTTTATGTCCAATTAGATTCGGACGATCGGTTAAAACCAAATGCTGTGGAAAAATTATTGCAGGTCTTCAACTCCGATCTGAAGATTGGAATGGTTATTGGCAGTTATGATGTTTGGGAACAGCAAAAAGATGAAACATTGGAACGGAAAGAAGAAATCCCAACCGTAACTCACAATGAGTGGACAGATGACAATGGACGAAATAATCTTCTGCGCATTGGAGGTGCCGGCGCGCCAAGATGCATGGCGATTCAGGTCATAAAAGATGTGGGGTATTTCGGAATGAACGACGACCCATACAGCCGGAATTATGCCGAAGATTATGAATTGGTAATGCGAATCAGTGAAAAATATAAAATCGGTCGGATTTATGATGCTATTTATGATGTCATTCGTCACCCCGGTGGAACAGACCATTCCATTGATGAAGTTACGGTCAATCGGAATGATGATGCCAAAGATCACATGCGATTGGTTGCAATCCAAAGACGGAAAGCGTTGAATCAAACTTAATAAATGAATAACTAAAATAACCAATTATCGACGTATTATTAATAAATCGCTTTTTTAGTTGTACTTTTTTATTATTTAGAAGTGAGGGATTAAATGAATAACACCCCGCTACTTATCGGTATTGACGGCGGTGCCACAAAAGTAAGCGCTAGGACAATTCAACAAACATCCGACGGATTTTCGCTAGATTCAAACCAATCAGAAAAAACCTATTCTACCTTCCCTTCCTTTGACCCTGAATTCTCCCCTGTTGATATTTCAATTCAAATTGAGGAAATGAATTCTACCATTTCCCTCACCGAATCAGAAATAAATCAAGGGCAGGCATTTATCCATGCTTTCGCTGAAACCATATTAGAATTGAATTCCGGCAAAGAAATAATCATTGGTATCGGAATGCCCGGACTAAAAACCCCTGATGGGCGCGGAATCGCCGCCATGGCAAACGGACCGCGAATGCCAAAATTTTGTGATGAATTAGAAAAATCACTTTCGGACAAAGGAATTCAATTGGCAAAACCAATTCACCGTTTAGGGAGTGATGCCGATTATTGTGGCATGGGTGAAGAATTTGCAGAATCAGGGTTATTCAAATCTGTCGAAAATGCCTATTATCTAGGCGGTGGAACCGGTGCTGCGGATGCATTAAAGCTAGATGGGAAACTGGTCCCATTGGATGAAACAAAATCATGGCTTTTAAAATCGTGGGAGATGACTAATAACGATAATATTTCGTTAGAACGATACGCCTCCGCCGGTGGTATACAATCCATTTATAGCCAATATTCGGGCAAGTCTATCCCATCTCTAAATCGAGATAAAATTTTTCCCAATATTATTTTAGACATGGCAGATCAAGGAAATAAAGCAGCCGTAGAAACATTTTCTGACGTTAGTTTTAATTTAGCAGAACTTTTATTCGAACGCATAGAAACATGTTTTTCCGGATGGACAAATCGTTTAGGTTTTATCAATCCAAACCGAGAAGCACTGTCATCTCAACATCCATTTATAGGTACAACTTTGGAACGCATTATTATAGGTCAACGATTGGGGACTCTTCTTGTCTCCTCTGAAGGATTGGGTGTTTTTTGGGAACCATTAGTGTACCATTTAACACATCTAATCAATGAGTCAGACCATCTTAATTCAACAGCCAAATCTTCATATTTAAATAATGACCGACTAAATCCAAGTTTGATTCACATTTCTACCCTCCGTGATGCTCCGGCTTTGGGAGCAGGGATTGATGCGGTGTTTGGTATTGACGATTATTAATTTATGATTGAAAAACTAAACACACAATTTATTATACAATCCGAACCTATTCTTCGCATCGGTATCATTCTCCCTCTTGACCACCGAAAGATAATCGAACTTTCATTTTCAGATTCATTACAATACAAAATTGATTCCAAAGCCCCAATCAATTTGACTCCACGAAAACTGAAAATTTCTGTTGATGATGGAGATGTAAAAATAATAAAGACCAATCCTGAATTTGACGAACACGGAATCACCATCCATAATGTTCCCGCCGGCAGAGGATTTCATTGGCAAAAAGCAATTGATGTTACTTTGCCAGGAAGTGTAGAACTTTCTAATCATGATGGATATTTACTTCTGACAAACGTGGTCCCATTGGAACAATATCTCGCTTGTGTTGCCGTGTCGGAAATGAGTGGAGCATGTCCTCCTGCCTTATTAGAATCGCAAACGATTACAGCTCGCTCTTGGGTGTTGGCCGCAGCAGAAAAAAAACATTCAGACTTAAATCTCGATGCGTGTAACGATGATTGCTGTCAGCGATACCAAGGGTTGCGTCAAATAACAGACGCATCCATAAAAGCTGCCGATGATTCAAGAGGAATTGCCCTTTTATACGATAACCAGATTTGCGATGCTCGTTATTCAAAATCCTGCGGTGGAATTTCAGAAGACGCTGAGCATGTCTGGGATATGTCGCCAACTCCATATCTAACCAGTGTATACGATGGACCTGACTCTGAAAATAAAATTGACTGGGATAACTGGTTTACAGATAATCCTAACGTATTTTGCGGACCAAATTTTGCGAATGAAAACGAGCTTCATAAATACCTCGGGAACGTGGACAAAGAAGGACATTATTTTCGGTGGCATTTGGATTTTACACAATCCGAGTTTTGTAAATTTTTCTCTGAAAATATTGACGAAGATGTTTCTCGTATAACTAAAATTGATGCATTAAATCGTGGTAAATCCGGACGTATAAATCATTTATATTTAGACTATCAAAACAAGGAAGGAACGCCAAAAACACTCCAGATAAACAATGAATATGACATTCGTAGAATACTGCACCCATCATTTTTGTATAGTTCTGCTTTTATTATAAACATGGATGAAAAACACATAGAATTCTTTGGCGCCGGATGGGGACACGGCGTTGGACTTTGTCAAATTGGAGCATTGGGTATGTCACTTCATGGATATACAACGGAACAAATACTTACTCATTATTTCAAAAACTCACAACTAAAAAAACTGTATTAATATGGCTTTAGCATTCATCGATTGGATTATTATAATTCTTTATATTCTGTTTTCTCTTGGAGTAGGAATCTATTTTTCCAAACGTGCAGGCCAAAGTACCGAAGAATATTTTCTCTCCGGCCGCACACTTCCCTGGTGGATAGTAGGTACATCCATGGTGGCAACCACGTTTGCCGCCGACACGCCGCTGGCCATAACTGAATTCGTTCGGGGACCGGGAATTTGGCAAAACTGGTTTTGGTGGAATCTGTTACTTTCAGGACTTTTGGGCGCTCTGCTTTTTTCCAGACTTTGGCGGCGAGCAGAAATCATTACGGACAATGAATTATTGGAAATTCGTTATAGTGGAAAACCGGCAGCAGCCTTGAGAGCATTCAAGGCGGGTTACTTTGCAATTCTGTATAATTTTATCGTTATGGGTTGGGTCATCAATGCCATGGCTTCAGTGGCTGCAGTTATGCTCAATATTGACCGCTGGACCGCCGTTTGGATTTGTGTAATAATCGCACTCCTTTATGCGCTGCTTTCGGGATTTTGGGGAGTGGTTGTAACGGATCTGGTTCAGTTTTTCATCGCAATGGCCGGTTCCATTATCCTGGCAATCATTGCAGTAAATGCAATTGGGGGGATGGATTTGCTCTTGGACAAAATTTCAACTATGTCCGGTTCGGGAGTCGTCCATGATACAACACTCAAATTTATTCCGCCGGTTCCCGACGCCGGAGTTACCACTTCGACATTTTGGGAATCTCCATTTTCAAAATTTTTAATCTTTCTAACTATCATGTGGTGGTCTCATCACGGGACGGATGGTGGAGGCTATATCATTCAGCGTATGTCATCAGCCAAAAATGAAAAACATGCGTTGGCTGCAACACTTTGGTTTAATTTAGCTCATTATGCGCTACGCGTCTGGCCGTGGATTGTCGTGGCATTAGTTTCTATTGTGGTATTTCCTATTATCCCTGAATCTCACGCAGAATTAGGATCAAAAGCCGGCTATCCTCTTCTTATGAATAAATTTCTGGGACCAGGATTAAAAGGACTGTTGGTGGTTTCGTTTCTGGCAGCGTTTATGTCTACCATTGACACCCACCTGAATTGGGGCGCTTCCTATATGTTAAATGATGTCTATAAACGATTTATCAAACGGGAAGCGGATCAACAACATTATGTTCTAGTAAGTAGAATTATAACTGTTATTCTAATGGTTGGCGCTGCATTTGTTGCCATTAATATGCAAAGTATCAGCAAGGCTTGGGAATTTATTTATGCCATGGGTGCCGGAATCGGTGCCGTATTAATTCTCCGCTGGTTCTGGTGGCGCATAAATGCATGGACAGAAATTTCTGCTTTACTTACTTCACTGATTATTACGATAATTTTAGAAGTAATTGCATGGAAACAGACAATCGCCGCTGGATTGCCTTATACCCTTTTTGATCGTGCTCCGATTTTGTTTGACATTTCCATTCAAGTCCACCATAAACTAATGATCATTGTACCAGTTTCTGTCATTGTTTGGGTAATGGTAACATTTTTGACAAAACCTGAACCAGCATCTACCCTTCATAGATTCTATCAGCGTGTTCAGCCAGGGGGACACTGGGGTCCTTTTGCAAAGCATACAACACTTCAACCTGTAACGAAAGGATTCTTCTTTAATTGGATTGCCGGAATTGCAATGATCTATGGCTTAAATTTTGCTATCGGGAATTGGCTGTTTGGAAATAATGGAAATGCACTACTTCTGTTTTCAATATCCGGAATTGGATTTTGGTGGATTTGGAATAATTTGATTTCCAAATTGGACTCATGAATACTTCACAACGCTATTATGCTCTGGATGTATTTCGTGGCATGACCATTGCATTGATGATCTTGGTCAATACGCCGGGAAGTTGGACGTATGTTTATGCTCCTCTGCGCCACGCAAAATGGCACGGTTTAACTCCCACAGATTTGGTTTTCCCATTTTTCCTTTTCATCATAGGAACGGCAATGATGTTTTCTTTCAGTAAATTCGATTTTTGCCGAACTAAAGAAATATATCTTAAAATTTTTAAACGAACTCTTATCATTTTTATTTTAGGAATTATAATCCAATTATTTGCAGCATTCAGAGGAGGATTCGATTTTGAACACTTTCGAATCATGGGAGTTTTACAACGTATTTCCTTGGCGTATGGGGTTTCTGCTATATTGGTTCTTCGATTCAAAATACAACAATTATGGATAATTGTTATAATGTCTCTTATTGGATATTGGCAATTACTGGCATGGTCAGGCGGGTATGAATTAAAAACAAATTTCATACGAATATTTGATTTGACAATCCTCGGTGAAAACCACCTTTGGACAGGAAATGGATTACCCTTTGATCCGGAAGGATTGTTGAGTACAGTACCATCTATTATGACAATTATTCTTGGTTTTTTTGCCGGTGTTATGATTCATACCACCCATGACCAAAAAGACAATGTTAAAAAAATGATAATAATGGGAATCGGGCTAACACTTATTGGATGGGTGTGGAGTTTTACTATGCCAATAAATAAACAACTTTGGACAAGTTCATATGTGTTGGTTACTGCAGGAATCGCGTTTATTATTTTGGCTATACTGATCAAGGTTATTGATATTAATGGTCATAAAAAGCCATTTCGATCTTTTGAAATTTTTGGGACGAATTCATTATTCGTTTTTGCTGCTTCAGGACTTTGGATAAATATCATGCTTTGGATAAGAGTAAATGATAAAACATTATATTCTTATATGTACACTGATTGGTTCGTCCCCCTCGCTGGAAACTTGAACGGCTCCCTCCTGTTTGCCATAGCTCATGTTGTTTCTTGGTGGTTTATTTTATATTTCATGTATCGTAAAAAAATATTTATTAAAATCTAATGATGAGTAAACGTATTTTTATTTCAGGAGCAAGCAGCGGTATTGGTGAATTTTTAGCTTATGCGTATGCAAAACTCGGAGCAACTCTCGGACTTTCTGCACGGAGGATCGATCGGTTGGAGGTTATTGCAAAAGCATGTCGTGAATTTGGAGGAGAAACACACATTTATCAATCGGATGCAAAAGATCGCGTAGCCACCAAAAACGCTGCGGATAACTTTATAAGTAATGTTGGCGGAATTGATATAGTTATCGCAAATGCCGGCATTGGGAATCACGACGATATTATTCAAGGCGATGCGACTGTCATTAATGATATTCTCGAAACAAATATTATCGGAGTTACAAATACATTGGTTCCATTTATCCCAACGATGAAAAAACAAAAACATGGAATTCTCGTGCCGGTTAGTTCTGTGGCTTCATTTTTAGCTGTGCCCTATCATGGTGGATATTCTGCTTCAAAAATAGCTATTCGAGTCATGGCTGATTCGTGGCGATTAACACTCCATAAATATAATATTCAAATTACAACCATATGTCCCGGATTTATTGAAACTCCTATGACAGCAGAACAAAAACGAAGACCGTTTCTCATGCCGGTGGAAACAGCTGTTGAAAAAATTGTCAGCGCAATTGACCGAGGAAAAAAGACATTTGTTTTCCCCTGGCAAATGAAGGTTTTGATACCGGTGTTAAAAATTATACCCGATGGGCTTTTGAGGATGTTTGGTTAGACCAATTGTTAATTTTTTGCACTATATAAGTTTTCCAAAATGTTCTTATAGCGTTTAGTCACTACTTTCCTGCGGACTTTCATAGTGGGTGTTAATTCATCTTTATCCTGATCAAAGTCTTCTTCAAGAATTTGAAATTTCTTGATGGTTTCGTAACTGGGAAGCTCCCTGTTTAATTTGGAAATTTCATGGTGTAATAAATCAATCACTTCACTTTTTATTGTTAAATCAGCCAAATCCTGGTATAAGATTTTCCTGTCCCGTGCAAATTTGGCAATTTCATCTTCGTCTAAAGTGATCAATGACGTTAAATATGCTTTTTTATCTCCGTACACCATTGCCTGGCTCACATATGGACTGGTTTTTAATAAATTCTCAATATTTTGTGGAGCCACATTTTTACCACCTGCTGTAATTATTATATCCTTTTTTCGATCGGTAATAAATAAATATCCATCTTCATCAATATGTCCTACATCGCCTGTATGAAGCCAAACTACTCCATTTTCATCTTCAATTAATAATTCAGCAGTTGCTTCATCATTATGATAATACCCCTCCACATTTTGAGGGCAGCGACAGCATATTTCTCCATCTTCAGCAATTCTTACTTCCGTTTCGGGGTAAATCTTTCCCACGGATCCAATCTTAATGTCAGCCAAATTATTTGCAGAAATAACACCGGTTGTTTCTGTCATACCATACACTTCATAAATATCCAATCCAATCCAATGAAAATAGTGAAGAATGTTAGGTGAGATAGGAGCCGCACCGGAAATCATAAAACGAATATTTCCGCCAAAAATATCATGAATTTTTTGAAAAATTAAAAAATGAGCTAAAACATGTTTTATTTTTAAAATTATTGATGGTGTTAGCCCACTGTCTTTTATTTCAACATATTTTCGTCCGATACGTAATGACCAATTATAAATTGTCTTCTGGATCCATGTAGCATCTTTCATGCCCGTAGAAATTCTTGCATAAAACTTTTCAAACACCCTTGGAGTACCAAACATAACGGTTGGACCGGTTTGTCGAAGGTTTGCCGGCATATCTTCCAGGCTTTCTGCAAATATGGTTACATTCCCTATATATAATTTCATAAAATGCCCAAGATCTCTTTCAGCAATATGTGCTAAGGGCAGATAAGCGATGGATATATCTTCTCGTGTCACTTTATACATTGGTTTTAAATGTTTTATGACTGTTAACACATTTCGACTATTGATCATCCCTGCCTTGGGGTGGCCTGTCGTTCCGGATGTATAAATAAAACTAATAAGGTCTTCAGGATCGCCAGCGTTTACTCTGTCAAAGAATTGATCAGAATTATTATTTTCAAATATTTTACCTCTTTTTTTAAAATCATCCAATCTTGATACATTTGGAAGATCACCAGGAAAATACACTTCGAACACAACCACTTGTTTAATATCAGGTAATTTATTCCATATGGATAATATTTTATCTAATTGCTCCTGATCCTCTACAAAAATAAATTTCGATTCGCTGTGATCAGCAATATAATGGACTTGTTCTTCTGTATTAGAATGATAAATTGGTGCGGTTACTGCACCAATAGACATAATCGCTAAATCTACTGCGACCCACTCAAAACGAGTTTGGCTTAAAATAGATACTTTATCTCCTCTTTGAATTCCTGCATCCAGTAAAGCATTAGCAATATCCTTCACCCATTGGCCATATTCTCTCCAGGTTATTGAATCCCATACACCTTTCTTTTTCCGCCATGTCGTTACATCATGGCCATAATTTTCTACATTATACCAAAATAATTTTGGTACTGTATTGTGTACCGATAAATCAGGGTTGCTCATCGACCACTCCATAATTTTGACCGACGAACGTATTTACCCTCACCTAAATATTGTTCCCTGACTTTTTCTTCATCTAATAGTTCTTCATACGTTCCGCTCAAGAAAATTTTTCCGGTTGTTAATACATAACCATAATCAGCTATTCTTAAAGCGTGATTTACGTTTTGTTCAACCAAAAGAATGGTGACGCCCGATTTATGTAGATCTTTTATAATTGTAAAAATTTCTTTTACCAATTTTGGAGAAAGTCCAAGAGATGGTTCGTCTAATAGCAACAGTTTTGGATCCAACATTAATGCACGTCCAATGGCCAGCATTTGCTGTTCCCCACCGCTTAATGTTCCGGCACGCTGACTACCCCGTTTGGATAAAATGGGAAAATGACTTGTCACTCTTTCGATTCGTTCTTCAAACAGTTCCTTCTCCTTGATAAGAAATCCGCCCATCATTAAATTTTCATACACAGATAATTCTGGGAAAATGCGGCGGTTTTCAGGCACAAGTGAAATACCCATCTTGATGATGTCTTCCGGGTCTTTATGATCGATCCTTTCATCATTAAAATGTATCGTACCGTATTCAGGTTCAGTTATTCCGCATATTGTTTTCAAGATGGTCGTTTTACCGGCACCGTTGGCGCCGAGGATACAGACCAGTTGTCCTTCCTCAACGCTAAGGGAAACACCATGCAGTGCCTTGATCTTTCCATAAAAAGTTTCTACACCGACCAGTTTAAGCATGGGCTTCATCTCCCAAAAACACTTTAATAACATCAGGATCATTTTTTACTTCATCCGGCTTTCCCATGGCCAGGATTTTACCTGAATCTAAAACACAGATTTGGTCTGATATGCTCATAACTAATTTCATATCATGTTCTACAACCAAAACTGTAATTCCAAGGACATCCCTTATTTCAGATATGATTTTTGCAATTTCCAGAGTTTCCTGATCATTCATTCCAGCTGCTGGTTCATCCATGAGAATCAATTTTGGTTTACAAATTAAGGCACGGGCAATTTCCACCAATTTCTGGATACCATATGGTTGTCCGCTTAAGTATTTTTTTTCAAAATTTGCAATTCCCAAAAAATCCATGATTTCTAAAGCGAGTGCTTCTTCCCGTTCACGTTCTTTTTGGGAAAACCATCGATTGATTGTATCCTGAATAGTCAACCTGCGATGAGCGCCTAAAAGAACATTCTCCAGCAAGGTCATATAAGGAACATTCTGCAGATTTTGGAATGTCCTGGAAATTCCTTCTTTTACAATTTCATGGGGTTTGATTGTTTTTAGATTGATGTTATTATAAATCATTGATCCTTGCTGTGGTTTACAGAATCCATTGATACAATTGAATAATGTAGATTTTCCGGAACCATTGGGACCAATCAATGAAAATATTTCACCTTCATTTACCTCAAATGATACATCATCCAGTGCCCGCACCCCTGAAAAATGCATGTGCAGATTTTGAATCTGTAAATCAGACATGACAAAAAAAGCCCTCGGTAAAAACACCGAAGGCTTTTTTATTACTATTAGTCAATCCAGTCAGTGATTACTGTCTGAACACCGTCTTTTATCTGGACAAGAATGACGGATTCTGTTCCCGCATGGTCATTAGAATTATAAGTTATGGGTGGGAAAGCACCCGAATCCCATTTTTTCAATGTTTCCATTCCATTAATCAAGCGATTTCGAGTGGGATTTTTTCCCGCGCGTTCAAGACCTTCTACAAGAACTTTGGCTGTTATATATCCATAGAAATGATACATGCCCATATAGGCTTCAGGGACTTCATACTTATCACACAATTCTCTATAATGAACAGCTTCTGAAGCATCCGAGTTCCATAGATCTGCGAAATTTGCTGCAATAAATCCTTCTCCGGCTGGACCAGCAGCTAAGGCTACACGGTGATCCATAGTGGGGCTTGTGCCAAAAAACTGGGGCGAAAAACCCATTGCAGAAGCAGTTTTCATAACAATTATTGGTTCTTTAACAACACCGGCAATTATGACATGGGTTGCGCTGCCTTTAATCAAATTACCTACTTGACCCGTAAAGTCGGTTGCTCCCCGTTGAAAAGCCTCTTTTTGAACAGAAATGCTATGACGACTTTCTGCTTCACCAGCACCTTTTAAAACATTTTCACCATAATCATCATCCTGATAAATCAATCCTATTTTAGCATTAGAATCATTATTAAGGATATAATCTATAAGAATATTCGTCTGTTTATCATAACCCGTATCTGTATGAAAAATTAAATCCCCGGCTGTACGAGATAAATCAGACATGGTGCCCGATTGAGTAGCCGGAGCAATTAATGGAGTCTTTGTTTCAGCCAAGATAGGTCTAATAGCTTCACATGTTGATGTGCCAATCACGTGATAGAGGCAAAACACCTGATCTTTCTCGATCAATTTCTTTGCCGCCACTACAGCTTTTTGAGGATTATATTGATGATCTTCTACTATCATTTTTATTTGACGACCATGCACTCCACCTTGTTCATTTATATATTGGAAATACAGATTGGAACCGGCAGGTAATACTGCACCCAATTCTTTCATGGGTCCGCTCAAATCCTGAATATTCCCAATCAAGATTTCTGTATCAGTTACTCCTGGTGTTGGCGCCTGTTTTCCGCAAGCAATAAACAACAAAAGGATACTAATCATTACTGTCATTTTTTTCATGATAATATCTCCTGGTTTGTTAATTAAGTAAATCGTTTTTTCGGATTGAATGGAAATATTTTCCAGTAAATTCTCATTTTGAGCCACATTCCGTACAATCCTTGTGGTTGGAATATAATAAATAACAGCATTATCAAACCGAAAATGAACACTTGAAATTCACCCGCTTCAAGATGAACAAATTGGGACATTCCATCTTCAAATAAAGGTATAAACATATTTTCCATTAATACAATGAAAAGGGTTCCCAGCACTGCACCATAAATGGAACCAACTCCACCCACAAGAACCATGACGATAAAAAATATCGAGAGTAAAATATCGAAATGATCTGTAGAAATAAAATGGTTGGTATGGGCAAATAATACCCCGGCAAAACCGGCAAACATTCCTGAAATAAAAAAGGACATCATTTTATACTTGGCCAAATTGATTCCGGATGCTTGAGCTGCTTGTTCAGAATCTCGAATCGCCATAAATGCACGGCCAAGTTTGGATTTTACAATTCTCCTGGCAATAATGATAGCCAATATAGCAAACGTGTAAATCATAAAATAGTTATCCCAATCGTTTCGAATTGTATAGCCAAAGAATGTCGCTTTGGATACATGGAGGCCGCCTGCTCCCCCTGTCCATTCACGAAAGGCAATAATGAGTCGCTTTACTATAAATCCAAATCCCATTGTTGTCAGTCCCAAGTACATGCCTTCAATTCGCAAAGCAGGAAATCCAATCACAAAACCACATATTCCAACAATGATAGGTGTAATTATTAACGACAGCTCAAACGGTAATCCTATCTGGTCAACTAAAATAGCAGATGTGTAAGCACCAATGGCTAAAAAAGCTGCATGGCCCAACGACATTAATCCGGTAAAACCGCTTAAAATGTCCAATCCAACGGTTAAAATTATATAGACACCGGCAATGTTAAAAATATAGAGATAATATTTATAACTGAAGGTGGCGCTTTTAAGCAGAAATGGAAAAAGATAAACTGCTATTATTAACACAGGAATCCACTTCAAGTTTTCGTCATCGTAACGGCCTTTAATCATACTCTTTTCACCTTGGCTTCACCCATTAATCCATCCGGCCTGAACATCAAAACTGCAATTAAAACGATCCAAATAATAATATCATTAATCTCCTTGATCCATTCAAAATGGAATGAAAGTGTCCCCATGCTCACAGTTTCAATAATACCTAGGATAATACCTCCCACAACAGCTCCGGGTATAGAACCGAAACCACCCAGAATTGCTGCGGGGAATGCTTTCAATCCAAGATAACTCATGGTTGTATCCAGCAGCGCCATGCGCGGAGCCAGCAATACACCACTGATTACACCGACTATTGCTGCAAATACCCACACCATACGATATACCTGCTTGACCGGAATACCCATAAGCTGGGCCGCTTCTGAATCTTCTGAAGTTGCTTTCATAGCAATACCCCAGCGGGTTTTATTAAAAAAGAAAAAGAATAATGCCATTAGAATAATAGCAGAAATGATAATGGCTAAATCCAAAATAGAAATAACAATTCCACCCATTTTTATCGTGCTGTCTCCAAAAGGAGAAACGGGAATGAGGCTGATGGGTCCTGCAATCATGGCTGTGAGTGAACGCAAAATAATGGCCAGGCTAATCGTTGCCATGATGATTGAAAAAACGGGTTCATCTTTTAGGGGACGATTTATGATATAATCTAGAATAATTCCGAATAAAACAGCGAAGATGATTGAACAGAAAAGTGCTGCCAGAAAAACCCAGCCATTTAGTCCGCCAGTCATGCCGGCAAATTGTGTCACAAAGAAAAAATTTATATATGCTCCAACCATCATGATTTCACCTTGAGCAAAGTTCACCACTTCCGTGGCTTTATAAATAAGCGTAAAGCCCAAGGCAATAAGTGCATATATGCATCCCAAGGCAATTCCGCTTATGGATTCCTGAAGTAATCCTGTGATGAGTTCAGTCATTTAATAATAATTCTACTTCATTTGCCAATATGAAATCATTTTCTGTCACACCACCGGCGTCATGGGTTGTAAATGTAACACCTACTTTACACCACCCAACTGTTAAATCAGGATGATGATTATGTTCTTCCGCTTTTACTGCTAATTTTCTCACAAAATTAATACCATCCATATAGGCGTTAAACGTCAAATCCTTGTGAATTGAATCATTTGTGAAAGCCCAACCGGGAAGGTTTTTCAGTTCATCATTAATTTGGTTCAAATTGAGTTTTTTCATGTTGAACTCCTATTGGTTGAAATGTATATTTTTTTATAGCCCACAAAACCCAACCAACTGCGACCACAAAAGCCACTGCTGTTGAAATCATCATGGAATACCATACCCATTCAAGGGGTTTGTTTTGAATGAAAATAAAATACAAAGATAACGGTGAAGCTACTAATAGAACTCGAATGAGAGTAATTACTAACGTAGGCAAACCCAAACCGAAACCTTGTAAAATTCGACCGGCTGGCATGGCAATCGCAACAAAGGGATACACTAATGACAAGAGCCGTAAATACGTAACGGCTGTATCTTGGATATATTGAATATCTGTGAAGATTATAACCAATTTTGGGGCAGTCAAATACACAATCGCGGACGTAACAACAGCAATCATAAACGAACGGCTCAATCCATAATAAATAATGTGTTTTGCTTTTCCCATCCTTTTTGCACCAAAAAACATACCCACCAACGTAGTCAAGCCGTAAGAAATGGACATGATTGGCAAGAAGATGACCATATCAATTCGACCGCCAATTTGATACGCGGCGACGGCGTCCGTGGAAAAATGGATAAGAATACGGTTGAATATAAGTTGACCAAAGGACATAATGACCATGGACATAGAGGCAGGCAATCCAACTTTTATAATGTCCATAACAATATATTTTGATGGAGAAAAATCCTTCATGCGGAATGTGATGTAGGAATGTTCCTTTATGAATAACATATAAATAAAAATGATAAATACGATAAACTGGCTGATAGCTGTTGCCCAGGCAGCTCCGGCAACTCCCAGTTTCAACGTAAAAATAAAAATGGGATCTAATATAATATTAAGTACTGTACCCAATGCTGCCACTGTCATAGGAAATTTTGTATCTCCCTCTCCGACTAAAATGGATCTGAAAAAAGCGGAAAACACCATAAAGGGTAAACCGAAACAAATAATACGCAAATAGGACCAACTCATATGTATTACTTCATCTGTAGCTCCAATGCCTCGTAGTATATCCGGACCCCAAACGAGTCCAATCGTCGTTAAAAAAGCAGAAATGATCAATCCCATTATTACTGCATGTTCAGCGCTATTATCGGCATTAACTTTGTCTTTTGCGCCGATAAAACGAGCGATGGATGCAGTCACACCTGATCCAAGTCCCATGGTTAAACCGAGGACAAAAAAGAACAACGGCATATTAAAAGCAACGGCAGCAATGGATTTGCCACCGAGTCTGCCGATAAAAATCATATCAACAATCGTGTAAAGTGTTTGGATACCCATACCGGCCAGGACAGGTACAGCTAATTTCCACAACCCTTTTTCAGGATGCTCTAAAAAATCATCTAGTCGAGAGGATTTTTGCTCTATAGATGCCATTTTATCTTTTAATAAACTACCGTGAAAGGCCATAACACAGGGATCAAAAATGTCGCTATGATCCAAAATGTAATTGCCAGGGGTAGACCTACTTTAATATAATCAGAAAATTTATACCCTCCCGGGCCGTACACCATGAGATTTGTTTGATAACCGATAGGTGTAATAAATGATGCTGATGCGGCAAAACATACTGAAAATATGAATGGCTTTGGATCCAATCCTAATTGCATTGCGACAGAAATAGCAATGGGTGTCATAATGATAGCTGTGGCAGCATTGGATACCATTTCCGTTAGAATCATTGTAACCAGGTAAATCAATGATACCATTATGATGGGGCGTATAGCTGGCTCAAATAGTTTAATGGCATGATTCATTGCTGTTGCCAACCAATCTGCCGTCCCGCTCTTTTGAATGACTATCCCAACCGGAATCAAGGCAGCGATTAAAATAATCACCTGCCAATTGATTGCTTGATAGGTTTCATTTGTAGAAATGACCCGCAGAACCATAAGTAAAATCAAGCCCACTAGTGCACCTGTCAGAATAGGGACTACTCCCAGAGCTGCCAACGTTACAGCGCTTATTATTACAACCAAACTCACCCACCAGAAACGATGTTTCTGCAGTGTTGCTTCAATTTCTCCCAAAACAATAAAATTCCCCGATTCTGACAATTCTTTTATTTTATCCCTGGGACCGTATACTAATAGTGTATCAAAAGACTGAAGCACAACATGAGCAATTTTTCTGCGGAGTATGGCTCCTTCTCGACGAATCGCCAGGATGAAACTGCCGAAGCGACGGCGGAAATTAATTTCCATTAGACTTTTTCCAGCCAAATCTGATTGGTTCGTTAATACACATTCCACCAGTGTATTATTGTCGTGGATCAATTCTGCCTGGGTTAATTTTTCATCCGTAAGCATGGTGACTTTTTCCACCTCTTTCATACGCAAAAAATTTTCTAGCGAACCGCGAACAAATAAAATATCATCGGGATGAATAATTGTATTACGAATATTCTTACTAATCACTTTCCCTTCCCGAATAATATCCAAAACGGTAATATCATAATTCCTATTGATCGCCCGTTCAATAAATGTGCGTCCAACCATGGGTGATTCTTCAGATACTTTCAATTCTGTTAAATAACCACCCATATGATAACTCTGGGTTAAACTGGTTGTCACTGTTCGTGAGGGTAAAATCAACGGAACAGCGAAAATGATATATAAAAGGCCGATAATTAAAATGAATATTCCGTAGCGGGAAAATTCGAACATACCCAATGGTTCTGCCATGGTTGTATCAACATAAATTGAATTCACCAGCAGATTTGTTGATGTTCCAACAAGGGTTAGTGTTCCGCCAATGATGGCAATATAGCTTAAAGGAATGAGTAGTTTTGACGGACTCAAATTATATTTTTGTGCCATTCGAATCGTTAAGGGAATGAAAACAGCTACAATTGCAGTATTGTTTACAAAAGCGGATGCAATTGCAACTGATATTAGAAAAACAGACAGTCCCAACAACTTGGATCGTTCGGTTAATTTATTCAACCGCACAACACCGTATTCCAGTATTCCGGACTTCTGCAACGCATGACTCAAAACAAAAAGGACTGCTATTGTAATGACAGCTTGATTCGAGAAACCGCTGATAGCTTCTTCCAGTGTTAAATTTCCCATGACGAGAAAAATGACTAATACCAAAAGAGCGGTTACATCAAGAGGAAAGATCTCTTTAACAAAGAGAACAATCATTAGGGCAATAATGCCTAATACGATGGCGATATCAGGTGTCATATAATCTGTTAAACTTGACTGAAGTTATTCAATCCATATCCAACTGTTCTTTAGCCAGATATTTTTCCGCATATTTTAAGTAGATTTTTTCTTTGACGAATAATTCAAATAAGAATGGATCTACATGGGCATCATTTTTCATAAAGCCCATAATTCGCATAGCCATGGAAAGTGCCTTACCTTCTTTATAGGGTCTATCCCTAGCAGTAAGCGCTTCAAATACATCTGCAATAGCCATTGCTTTTGCCTGGATGGACATTTCATCTTTCGTCAAACCCAATGGATATCCTGTACCATCCAATTTTTCATGGTGTCCGCCTGCGAATTCCGGAACATTTTTCAAATGATTTGGATAAGGAAGCTGCTGGAGCATATCGATCGTATGGACAATATGGTCATTGATAATTTTTCTTTCCTCGGCTGTGAGAGTCCCTTTGGCTATACATAGATTTTTTACTTCATCATCCGATAAGAAATTTTTACTCTCACCGTTATCTTTCCAACGGTACTGAGCAATTATTTTCACTATATCTTTTTTTTCTTCGGACATGAATTCACCGCCAATATTTGTTGTTTTAACAAAATCCAAGTCATCGTCCAGTTGTGTTATCTTTTCTCTGTATTTTTTACGAATATCCTTTAAGGCATTTTTTGTTTCCAATTCTGAAAGAGATGTATCTTTTTTGATTTTTAATTGCTGTTTAAGGTATTTTATTTCCTGATCTCTTTTCAGTACTTCAAACCTGGTTGCAACTGTATGCACACGATCGTAAATCGTTTCCAATTTTGTTGCCTTATCCACAACATATTCAGGTGTGGCTACTTTACCACAATCATGGAGCCATGCAGCAATTTTTAATTCGTACATTTGTTTATCTGTAAAATGGATATCTTTGAAGTGTTCATTTTCTGATTTATTTATTGCTTCAGCCAGCATCATGGTTATTTCCGGAACGCGGGCGCAATGACCGCCGGTATAGGGTGATTTGGCATCAATTGCAGACGCAATCAATTTGATAAACGATTCAAATAGAATTTCCAGATCACGAATCAAATTTTTATTTGTAATAGCCACTGCTGCCTGGCTGGAAAGAGCTTCAACGACATCCTGGATTTCACCGGAGAATGAAACCAAATCTCCTGTTTTTTTATCCTGTGCATTTAATAATTGCAATACACCGATAATTTCATCTTCATGGTTTTTAAGGGGTACAGTTAGGAAGGACTTGGATCGATATCCTGTTTTTTCATCAAATGCTTTCGTTCCCGAAAAATCGAATCCTTTAGCTTTGTACGCATCAGGAATATTGACTGTTTCTCCGGTTAAGCCCACATATGCAGAAATCATATTCTTATTGGATTTACCATCATCTTCATACAGTTTAACCGGATAAAATGGTATGTCTTGCCCGGATGTGCCACCCATATGAAACTTTAATGAATCTGTCATCATAATCTCGAATCTTAAGCGATCATCGTCTGTTTTCATATACAAGGTACCACCATCTGCATTAGCTATACGTTTAGCTTCCAGCAAGATATTTTCCAGCAGAACATTCATATCCTTTTCCTTTGAAAGGGATAAGCCAATTTCAGCAAGATTCTTGACCTGTCTTTCCAAATGATCAATATAGGATTGAATTCCGCTGGGTACTTTCTTTAGCAGCTGCTTCAATTCAGTTTGTGATAGATCATAACTTTGACCGTTTGGTTTTCCATTATTTGAACTCATAATGAATACTCTCCTTCAATAAATTTTTGTGAACTTACGTCATTG
>JACNLB010000090.1:23968-48079 GCA_014381755.1 Fidelibacterota bacterium
TTATTTCATTTCTATCCAACTGATTTAATCTAAACACCGTAATTTTCAATATGGATTTGAGTCGACAAACTATCCAAAATCTAATTGATGGGGCAGAAAAGAATGTTGTAGATGTAAACAAATTGATTTCGATTGCCCAGCAACTTCTGCAGGAAAATACTGAACGAAAAACAATTCATACATTTCTGAATTTGGGTCATCTTCCTTCTGTCAATTCTACCATTTCTGAAAATAATCTTGTTAATGATTGGTTAGATTTATTAATCAAACTGATTGTTAAATCTAGATATTCATTAGGGCATCTTTTTTATAACCGTTCAAATAAATACAAACACAAAGTCCTATTTCATGAATTTCACAATGGCAAAGTTGTTAATCATACTTATGAAGAAATCTGGGAAGAATTGATAAAAACTGCTGGAGCTTTGATTCAATTTGAAAAACCATACTCAGGAAATATGCGTATTGGAATTCTAACACCAAACTGCCTGCGTGGTGCCGTTATAGATTTAACCTGTTTATCTTTTCATTTTCCTGTCATACCTATTCCGGCAAATTCGAATAAAAATGATATCGATTTTATTATAAAACACAGTGGTATAACACACTTGTTTATCGACGAAGAACTCCATGCTGGATTAAAAGACATACTTATTTATAATCACAACAAGATAACTATTGTCAATTTAAATGAAAAAGAGTGGCATTCTTTTATTGAAAACGGCAAAAAATCTAATCCTTTAGATGTTTTAAAACGCATTGGACGCGCTAACATGGAAGATATCGCAACTATTATGTATACTTCCGGAACGACCGGAGAACCAAAGGGTATTACGTTCACTCAAAAAAATATGATTACAAAACGATTCGCTCGTGCCTTGGCACTAACGAAGTTGGGACCACAGGACATATTTTTATCCTATCTTCCTCTCTATCATACATTTGGACGATTTCTCGAATTGCAAGGCAGTATTTTTTGGGGAGCTTCTTATACATTTGCTGAAAATTCATCTTTTGATGCTTTACGAAAAAACTTTTCAAAAATTAAACCATCCATTTTCATAAGTGTACCCAAACGCTGGACACAGTTGTATGATGCTATTCAATCTTTAGCTGCAGACCATTTAGATGAAAATCTGATTGTGCGCAAAGCGATTAAAATGGTTACTGGGGGAAATTTAAAATGGGGATTATCTGCCGCTGGTTACCTGGATCCTGATATTTTCCAATTCTTTCAAAATAATGAAGTACAATTATTGAGCGGGTACGGAATGACGGAAGCAACGGGCGGAATTACCATGACTTACCCCAATAAATATACTGTTGATTCTGTAGGTCAGCAACTTCCGGGAATAGATTTACGAATTTCCGATGATGGTGAATTATTATTAAAAGGCCCATATTTATCTTCATATTATTATAACGATCCCCTTATTTCCAGTACAGTTGATGGATGGTTTCATACCGGGGATATTTTTATGGAAAAAGACGGTCATTATTTTATTAAAGACCGCAAGAAAGAAATTTATAAAAATGCAGCAGGACAAACCCTAACACCCCAAAAGATAGAAAATATGTTATCAGAATTTGATGCTATACAATCAGCCTTTCTTGTTGGTGATCAAATGAATTTCAATACAGTTTTAATTTATCCCGATGAAGAATATTTGAAAAAGCATATTCCATCACGAGAACCGACAAAGATTAGAGCAGTCGTTAGTGCATTAATTCAATCTGTAAATGGTTTTCTTTCACCATTTGAACGAATTGTCAATTTTGGTGTTATCCCCAGGGATTTCAGTGCTGATAAAGATGAACTCACTCAAAAAGGTACTTTCAAACGAAATAATATTTTAGAGAATTGGGCTGATATTATCAAACCCATGTATGCGCCAAACCAGACAAATATTAAATATAAAGGAAAAATGATTTCTTTTCCAAATTGGTTGGTGAAAACAATGAATATTGTTTCACAAGACATTTCCTGGAGTGGACGATATTTAAAGAATGATACTCTCGGACTTAAATGTAAATGTCAATGGCAGAATGAAACCTTAGTGTTGGGAGAATTTAAATATCAAGTATCTTCTAATAATGTAGATCTCGGAAAAATTTTAATGGATCCCGTTTTGTGGTTGGGCAACAACGATCTTACAAACTTTTTTGGAGATGTCTTATTTCGATTATCTCCATATAAAAATTCGAGCGATGTGCAGTTACTATCTCGTAAATCATTTCAACCTACACAATCCCAAGTAAACCAAACCGATTTCGATGAATCAGCTACAATAGAAGATATCCATATGGGTACAATGCTGCTTATTCAAAACCAACAGAATGGTTTGGATTATTTTAATCATGTCTTTGCACAAAAAGACCTCGAATTGAAAAAATTAGGTGTTCAAGTACTTAAAAGTATGTTGGAAGATTCAGAACTGAAAATCAGCAGATTGATTTTCAATACTTTAATTCCTCATTTATATAAAGACCAATTTATTTCTCCATTAAAAAATCTTTTCAAACGACATCAAAAGGAGAAAAAACTACGCTCATTCAATTTTGACATAACCCAATTGGATGTAAAACATGTTAATGCACTCATAAAAGAATTAATCTCCCATAGGACCCAAGAAGATTTATCCAGTTCAGAGCAGGCATATGTTCGTATGCTCATGAGCGAATTATTAAAATTAGCCCATATTCATCCTGCGCAATACACGCACATTAGACATGAACTTACCTGCTGGAAATTACTTTCATCGGTGGAAGCATTAGGGAAAACAGCTGCCAATTGTTTAACAACATTAATAAAACATTTTAAGGAAATGATCGGGGAAGTCGATGTCCAAAGTGTAGATCCTGAAACTGGCTCTGAATATTCCTGGTCGGATATACTTGAGTTTGATAACGTTATTCCAAATGAGGAAAAGGAATTCTTATTGAAATTATTCCAATCTCATCCCATAGTCAGGGAAGCTATATTTCTCATCACAGGATATAAACTACTCCATCTAGAAAATATTCCAAAAAAAGGAATCTGGATTACTCCAATGATCTCCAATATACCGATCCAGCATTATCGAATACTTACAACACTGAAGGATGGAAATTCATATAATTTTATTATAAATCATTTTCCAGAATCCTCAAAAATTGAAATAGAAAATATGGGTGATTGGCAAATAGTAAAAAGTACCGGATTAATGTCGATGAAGGTTACGAATGATTATCTCTGTTCCTATCCAAAATCGAGAATTATTATTTCTGAATACGATACAAAAGCGAATGTTGCAGCTTATTTACGTCATCATGAAAAAGAATTGAACAATCCAAAACTCCGTGACCGGTGGGACATGCATTGGCTGCATTTTGGTTGGAGTGGTTTACAATGTTATATCGACCATTGGGCAATGACAAATTTTCAATACACGTTGATTGATCCTTCAATTAAAAATGTAGTTGTATCGGAATTTGATTATGTAACGAATGTTCGTATCATTCACTCTTTTTATCAAGAGCCTGTTAAGTCCAATTTGGATTTTATGACAAAACTATACAGCAAATTAATCATTGACACTGAAAAAAGATTTAAGGGGTTAAATCATGTGCTCAATTGGGACGTTGTATTTACATGTATTATGCAGGCAATGGGAAAAGAAAAGGGATTAGTAATTTTGAATCAAATAGCGGATGAAGTTGGCTCTAAAAATATTCATGAATTAAATCACGCACACCTGAATGAATACATTTCTGAAGTAAAAGCATATGGCTATATCCCAAAATCTGTTATTTTCGCTGCGCTTCGATTTCAAAGGTGGATGGACTTGAATCCCGAAGCCACAATCGAATCGCAATGTAATATCCTGCAAGAGATGTATAATGACTATAGACTGAATACCATTAATACTTCCCATCCCGAAGTTCGACTCCGATATTTTTTACTCACGTGTTTTGCAGACCATGAAACGTTTGTTGCACAGAGATTATTTGAACTTTCATCACAACTGCATCATCACGAGATTGAATCTTCCGAATTAGATATTAATATTCATGCATTGGTAAAAGAACCAAATTGTTCAGAAGAAGATGTATATTTCCTTACACGATTAATTTATGAGCATGTGGATTCAGCAGATTATGCTGAATTGATCACCAGAGCCACCGGACAAAAAAAGTTAGATTTAGCAGTCAATGTGAAAAATGATGATGGCAGAATTTTTACAATAAGGCCGCCATTTAAGCCCAAGGAAATTGCTAATTTTTATGATCTACTTCTCTCTTATGATTTATCAACTCAATTTGGTGAAGACCATGATTTTCTGATAGTATTTTCAGCAAATAAAGCACAGGTCGGTGGTGTATTTTGGAAAATGATAGATAAGAATACAGCGCATCTTGAAAAGATCGCAATTCATAAAAAATTTGCAAAAAGCGGTTTGGGTGATTTGTTAATGAACGAAATGATACATCGAGTTAAAAAATCCGGTATGACTTACTTAACGGTTGGTTTAATGGAAACTGAATTTATCCAGCGATTTGGCTTTAAAGAGGATGAATCAATTTCCGAGTATGTAAAAGAATTATAATCTAGTAAAGCATTAAATATATTGCCACGCCAGTCACTGAAACATAAAGCCATACCGGAAATGTAATTTTAGCAATTTTTCGGTGTTTTGTTATTTGATCCGTCCAGCCACGATATAATGTTATCAATGCCATAGGTATTATAGCGGCCGCAAGAATAATATGTGTTATTAGTATAAAATAATAAAATCCCGTATAATCTCCAGCATATAGTTTTGGACCGCTTTTAAACCAATGATAAATAACATAGGTCGTCAGAAATGCAGCTGAAGTTCCGAATGTTGTCAGCATGGTGTTTTTATGGGCAATACGCTTCTTTTGCTTTATAAATACAAAACCAATAATTAGTAAAATTGTAGTAAGACCATTGAGAGTAGCGTTTATTTTAGGTAAACCAGACACATCTAATGATCCTTTCAAACCTTCTGGTCGTGGGCCGATAATCAGAAAGGTGATTGCTCCAAATATAATAAAGGAGACTATATAAATAATACGCAGCCAAAAGCGGTTAGCTTGAGCTGATGCAGACATTAAAATTTTTCAGAACTTAATCTGGAAATATCTCGTTTTAATTTTTCTACATCTTCTGCTTCTGTTCCGGTATAATATCCTCTAATATTCATGTTTCTATCTACAAGAGCAAAACGAGTACTGTGGAAAACAATTTCTTCAATATCACCCATTTTGAAACCATTTTTTATAATGGATTGAATATCCTCATAAGGCGCAGTTAAAAAATGCCATTGAGACCTGTCAGCGTCATATCGTTTTGAATATTCTGCTAAAATTTCCGGTGTGTCATAATCCGGGTTGACTGTATAGGAAACAGTTCGAATATCATATTCATCCAAAAACGTTTTATGAATATCAGCCATTTCAGTGCTCATGATTGGACAGGGGCCGGCACAGGTTGTAAAAATAAAATCTGCTACCCAAATATTTCCGGTTAAATCTTTTGTACCGAAAGATTCACCTTTAGAATTTATCATTTCAAACTGGGGAATACTTCCCATTACTGGAAGAGGGGTTGGTTTTGTAACCCACCACATGATACCGATAACAATACCAACTATAATATAAATAATAAATCTGTTCCGTTGAGAAATCATAATACTTTGTCTACAATAATTAGGATTAATAATACTGGTAAATATATTACTGATGATTTAAGTAACAATTTTGCACCATCAACTGATTTCCCTTTGGCCAACGGTAGGGCTGAAAAAAGAAACATGATTGATAAAACAATAACACCTACAGCATAAATCACCCCCGAACTGCCCTCTACATAAAGTAAAACTGAAACAGGAATTAATAAAGTTAAATGCCAGAAAATCTGTCGTATAGTGCGTTTACCATCGGGCTCAATCACCGGCAGCATTTTAAAGTTTGCTTTCGCATAATCATCTTTACACATCCAAGCAATGGCATAAAAATGAGGATGCTGCCATAAAAACATTATTGCAAATAAAATCCATGCACCTGCATCGAGATGGCCTGTGGCTGCCGCCCAACCGCCCATGGGAGGTAATGCACCCGGAATCGATCCAATGGACGTGTTCAACCACGTTATTTTTTTCATGGGTGTATAAACCAATACATAAAGAAAGGCTGTCAATAATGATAGAAATCCTGTGAGTGTATTTACTTTCCAAACGAGCAGTGAAGATCCAGCTAAAACAAGTACTATACCGAACATTAGGGCATTACTGGGTAAAATTATTCCTGTAGGGATGGGCCTGTTTTGAGTCCTTTTCATTAAGCTATCCGCATCACGTTCCAGATAATGATTCAGGGCACCAGCACCACCGGATGTTAATGCAGTACCAACCAATGTAAAGAAAAGCGAGATCCATGAGATTGAACCATTTCCGCCTAAATAATATCCCAGTATTGTCGTAATCATTACTAGGGACATGATGTTAGGCTTTAACAACTCAATATACGCTGCTAAAATTGATTGTGCCTGTTGTTTGAGTCGTTTCATTTCTTTATATCCTCTTTAAAAATGATAAATCCGATATTCTTAATAATAATAAAAAACAAACTCCCAAAACAGCTGCCCCATTCACAACGTGAAAACTGGTTATATAAGGCCCCCTGACTGTCCATATAGTAATCGCTCCCAATAGTATTTGCGTTAAGATAAGAACATCTAATATATACAGATTCATTTTTATTGTTTTAGAATAGTATTCCGGTTTCTGTAGCATTTTATAATGAGTAAATATCATCAAAATTAAAATAATTAATGCACCCAAACGATGAAATAAATGGATAGCAACTTGATATATTGATACATCAACAAAATCCATTTCAAATCGCCAATTATTAATAATAGTTAATATGGATTCATTTAAAGTGGGGTACCAATATCCTGCCATGGTCGGGAAATCATAAATAGCTAACCCCGATTCAGTGTGACGCATCCACGCTCCTAAAATCAACTGAATGTATATCATACCCAATAACACGATTATAATTGATTTATGTTGATCTTGAACATGGTGTGTTTCAACCAATTCACTTGACAATGAATATGCAATTAGTATTACAACTAAAAAGAACGTCTGGGCCATAACCCCATGAAGTAGTGAAATGGGAGTTGGTAAGAAAAACAAGACAGTTAATCCTCCCAATAACCCCTGAATAATAACCAATGCCAATGCAGTATAACCAAGTATTTTTACGGGTTTTCTTGATTCTTTAAACCCTAACCAAATCGCAAGAATTAATGTTAATGCGCCAACAAATGTTGCTATCATTCTATGTCCATGCTCATAAAAAATACCCCCCACCATATCACCCAATGGATAAGCAAACATCTGGTAGCCATAGGTTGTAGGCCAATCCGGTACAGATAGTCCAACCTCAAAGCTTTTTACCAGTGCACCGGCAAAAATCAAGAATAGAGTAGCAAATACAATTATCTTGGAAAACCAACGCAGATTTTTTGAATGGTCTGATATCATAAAAGGGGTATTTTGTTTATTTAAAAGATGGAAAGTATACGAAATATCTGACAATATTACTGTCAGGAAAATTGTAATAATGAGTCAATGTCTCGACCCAATTTTTTTATATCTTTTTCTCTCTCAGGGTTATAATAACCCCTGATATTACCCAATTTATCTATCAAAACAAGTGGAATTGTATATTCTCCATTTAGCAGCTCTTTTGTAAAGTGAAATCCATCAGTTGCTAAATGAGTTATTTTATCTAAATCACTATAGACAATTTTAGATTTTGAGTCATTAATTGAACTTTGATATGAATTTGTTAAAATGGTTAATGTACCGACTTCTAAAGGTAAATCCGGAAAATCAATGGTTGCACTCTTGCTGAACTGGATAACCCAAATTTGTCCTGAAATATCCTTATACTCAAAATCTTTCCCTTGCGAATCCGTTAATTGAAAATCGGGCAAGCGACCATAATATATTGAATGAACATTTGATCCGCTTTCCCTAGCAACCAAAAAAATACCGATACAAAAGGCCAGTACTACCCAACCCGCGGCTATATACCCTTCTTTTCTCAAGCGTTTTCCTTTTCTGTTTTATTATGCTTTAAAACAACAGCAATAAAAATACCTGCCACTGCAAATGGTGTTCCAAGTAAAAGTGTAATGGGAACAAGGATATCTGATAACGTGTTATCCTGCCCAGCGCAGACTGGACACGCATTCATAAATGAAGGATAAATAACAATTAAAATAATACATATCCATATCCAACGAAATTTCATTTTTAGAGATTGCATTATGTCTATTCTACCTTGTCGTTTTTATTAACAGATATTATTGCAGCCAACTATACGACATATCGTACATGATTCCCCATGCAAAATATATAGCTGCCGGGATTGGCAAGAATAAAATACGCCTGAGTACTTTTGTTTCATAACGTAGATGCATGAATATCATTGCTACGAGCGCCATTTTGGTAACTGCAAATGTAAGTAATAATACGATTTGTCCCATTTTCGCCAAGGGTAACTGAATTACACCCAATTCCAAAATGGTTAAGACTGCCAAAGCAATAGCATTGTAAATGTATGTTTTTTTATGATCCTTATCCATTTTCTTCCTCCTATATCAAGTAGATTACAGTAAAAACAAAAATCCAGATTAAATCAACAAAATGCCAGTACAATCCCAAAATTTCTACACGATCTGTATTTTTAGCAGTATAACGTCCAAGATTTGCTGCGTAGAGAATACATCCAATGTAGATAACACCAGAAAGGACATGGAGTCCATGAAAACACGTTGTAGCAAAAAACACAGCTGCATACGTTCCGGTGCTTGGGATAAAATTAGTCGCTCCTGCAAATCCGGCTCCTGCCAGGTTATGCGTCAATTCGGGACTACCCATAATAAAATGAGAATACTCATAGATTTGAATTCCTAAAAATATGATTCCACCAACCATGGTAAGCATTAGAAATTTTTTCAATCCATCCTGATTACCCTTTTCAATAGAATTCAGAGCCATGACCATAGTAAAACTAGTACAAATAAGTAAGAATGTATTAAAACCAGTTAAAGGTATATTTAATATTTCTCCTGGATTCGGCCAAGATGGCGCTGCAATTCTCAATGCTGCCCCACCAATCAATAAACCCCCAAAGGATAAACCATCCATAATAATAAATAGCCACATTGCTAATTTGCCTGTTGTAGCTTTTCCAAATGGATCTTGAATTGCTATTGTTTCATTCATTTTCTTGATTCCTCTTCATTGCTGTTCTAAATGATAAAGATTGAAATAAACAGGCATATCCATAGAAAATCCAGAAAATGCCAGAGTAAGCCCACTAGCTTAATGGGTCGTACTTCTACTATATCTACACCCCTGGTTGATCTAATGATTGCCCAACCTAAAGCAGTTATTGCCACAACAATATGTAGTCCATGCATCCCGGTTAGCATATAAAATACCGAACCTATAATATCCGACTGAATTGTCATTCCGGACTCAATCAGAATTCGCCAAAGATTCAGTTGGGTTAACAAAAAAACAATGCCTAATCCTAATGTTAAACCTAACCATCGTTTTACTTGGTAACTGCTGTTTGATTTTGCGAATTGCTGCCCTTTGTAATATGTCCAACTGCTTACCAAAAGTATGATTGTATTGATTACACCCATAGTAAAAGGTAAGGAACCAGTTCCAGGTTTACTCCACATACCAAACTGTATTCGCAAAATGGAGTAACTGACAAATAGCGCAACAAATAACATTGTTATTGATCCTAACACAACCAACATACCCAGCATAGCTGTAAATTCGTCTGTTTTTATTTTATTCTGTTTTAGAATTTGGGTGTTCATTTTATCAACCGTTTCCCAACTAACTATTTGGCATTGGCTCGGATTGAGAAATCCAATCCCGATCTTTTACCGCTGGGTTACTATATTCATGGGGACCATTATACACTGTAGGTGTCGTTGCAAAATTTCCATGAGGTATTGGGGTTTCTATCGTCCATTCCAGTGTATTCGCTTTCCAAGGGTTTGCTTCCGCTTTTTTACCATTTATCATAGAATTAATAAAATTGAATAAAAAGATTAGTTGACTAAAACCCAAAATCATTGCGAAAGTAGTAATGCTAATATTCAAATCGTTTATAGGAGCCAAAAATTCATATTCACTTGGATTAAAAAGTCTTCGGTGTTGTCCTGCATATCCCTGAACCATCATGTTGAAAAACACATAATTCAAAGAGATAAATGAAACCCAGAAATGAATTTTTCCAAGCAGAGGATTCATTTTCTTCCCAAACATTTTTGGAAACCAGAAATATATGGCTGCCATACCGCCAAATAATACAGACGCTGCCATAGTGTAATGGAAATGCCCTACAACGAACATTGTACTATGAAAATAAATATCCGCTGTGACTGTTGCGTTGTAAAGGCCCGTCAATCCTCCCAAACCAAATACCCAAAGAACTGACATGGCAAACAGCATGGGTGTATCAAAATGGAGATTTCCACGCCACATTGTACCCAGCCAGTTCAAAAAGAAAATTGCGGAAGGAATGCTTATGAGAAGTGTAAGGAACATAAATGTTTTCCCTAATAGCGGACTCATTCCGGTGGTGTACATATGGTGTCCCCAAACAATAGAACTTAATACCACGATTGTACACATACAGATTGCCGTTACTTTTGCACCAAATGCCGGTTTTCGAGAAAATACTGCAAGCAGTTCTGATACAATTCCCCATGACGGAAGGATCAAAATATAAACTTCCGGATGACCGAAAATCCAAAATACATGCTGAAATAATAATGGATCGCCGCCTTCTACTGTTGCTAATCCACCTGCAACAAAAAACTGAGTACCAATTGTTCGATCTAATAATAATAGAATTAATCCAGCGGCAATAATTGGTACAAAAATTGCATTCAAAATAGATGTGAGCCACAGACCCCACACAGATAAGGGCATTTTAAAATAGGTCATTCCCGGTGCTCGCATCCTTACAACTGTAATAATGTAATTTATTGCACCCATCAAAGTAGATACTCCGCCTAGTGTTAATGCAAGAGCCCACAGAGTTTGGCCTTCACCAGATATACCGCCAACAGGCGTGCTAAGGGGCGGATACGATGTCCAACCACCGGAAGCAGGTCCATCCGGAATAAAATATGAAGCTAATAAAACAACACTTGCTAAAAACATAGTCCAGAATGAAATCATATTCAATTTAGGAAAAGCCATATCCGGGGCACCAATCTGAAGTGGTATGAGAAAATTACCGAAGGCACCAATGATCATAGGGGTAATGGCCCAGAAAATCATGATTGTACCATGCATAGTAAAAAGTGCATTATAATTATCTGGAGACATAAATCCGCCTTCATAAAATAAACTCCCCAGAAGCCACCAAGGTATTGGTTGTTCAGGATAGGCTAATTGCCATCGAATCAACAGAGCCTGAAAACCTCCAAAAGCCAGGAAAAAAAATCCCAGCCAAAGAAATTGCTTGGCTATGACTTTATGATCTGTCGAAAAAATATATTTAGTCCAAAATGTTTGTTCATGATTTTCAGACATTATTTTATCTCCTTCCATGTCCAACCCCAATGTTCAGGGATTTCTCGATTATCCTCATCTTCTTCTGCTCCCCAATCGTCCCAATCATCCTCGTCTTCTTGAGGTGCATTGTCTACCAACCATTTCTCAAATTCTTCTTGGGTTTCTACAGTTAAGTACCCTTTCATTCGATAATGTCCGTTACCACATAACTCTGCACATGCAATTTCAAAATTTCCCGTTTCAACCGCTTGGAACCACATTGCGTTTATCATCCCCGGAGTGGCATCTTGTTTAACTCGAAAATTGGGTATGAAAAATGAATGGATAACATCAAAAGGGGCAATCTGAATAATAACAGGTGTATCCACAGGTATATGCATTTGATTCTGGGAAGGAACAATATCATCATCCGTGGCAAACTCACCGTCGGGTCCTGCATAGCGAAAATTCCAGGCATACTGCTGAGGCATCACTTCTACTTTTAATACGTTTTTCCCTTTGGGAAAATTCCAGAAAGCTTCTTTTAAATCCTTAAATGCCATGGATTCTATTACGATATCAACTGAAAAGAAGACCAATAATCCCATAGCTATTGTAGCTAAAACATGTTTTTTGGATTCTCCTTTATCATAAACTGCTTTATGCCCCGGTCGTGAGCGATATTTGAAAACAAAGAAGATCAGAGCTAGGATTACGATGCTGAAATATATTGTAATGAGTGTATCTGTATATTGAATAACATTATCTATTCTATAACCATCCAGTGACACATCCTTAGGCGGATCAATGTACCATATACCCCAAGTTGTCCATGTAATTTTCTGCACTTTAGACTTTATTTTCTTCAGCCAAAAATTCATATTATTAATAACCATTTTTCTTCTCCGTGTTTGGTAATTTATTCACAAAATAGTTTGGTTTAACTGACACCAATGTTTTCTGATAAATACTTTTTATACATTTTTTTATTTTCAGTAGCCAATTGTTTAATCGTTTTTCTTCTTAAAACATTCAGCATTGTATCTTGGGCTTCTCTCCATACAAGGTGTACTGGACAGTATGGTGTTCGATCGCATAAATCAGGCCCTATCAAACACTGGTTTAAATAAATTTTTCCTTCAATACCCTCTATTACATCTAATAGTGTAATTTCATTTCCAGGACGAGCTAAAAGTACTCCACCGCCTTTACCACGGAGTGAATAGACTAAACCAAGCTTTACCAAATTACCCATTATTTTTCTTAATAAAGATTCCGGAATTCCTTGTTTTGAAGATATGTCTGATATATGCATTTTTTCGTTAGATTTCTCTGATGCAAGTTGGACCATTGCCCGAATTGCATATTCAGCTGTCATAGAAAGTCTCATAATATTATATATGTATTTTGAGGTGTGTTAGTGATATGGTTACAAATATGAGTTTATTAATCATATTAATACTCAAAAAATATATTTAATGGTGAAAGGAATAAATGATTAGTGTCATTTATAAAATTGATTTTTATCAATTTTAAGTGAATAAATTGGTAATTTATTATCTGGATTGGATATTATAATGAATAAAACACCGCCACAGTGCTCATTGTGCCCCACACTTCATTTGAGTGTCTTTAAAGATTTTGAACCTAAATCATTTCTCCAGCTAAAAAAGAACCAACGGAGTAAAGTCTATAAAAAAGGGCAGATAATTTTTCATGAAGGTCATCCGGCTCATGTATTTTATTGTATTAATTTAGGGAAAGCTTCATTGTACAAAACCACATCTGATGGTAAACGCCATATAATGAGAATAGCCAACCCTGGAGATCCTATGGGACATTTAGCGTTATTTTCCAACCAACCATATTCTGCAACAGCTGAAACTCTTGAAGATACTTTAGTCTGTTATTTCGACCGCAATCTTATTTATCCACTATTGTCAGAAAACGCAGATGTTACCTGGAGTATAGTTCAGAGACTGACCAAAGAACTTATTAGTACGCAAAATAAAACTTTGGATATGGCAAATAAGTCCGTTAGAGAAAGAGTTGCAAGTTTATTACTCCTCCTTAAAGAAAAATATGGTAAATCATCTGATAATGGAATATTACTAGATATATGTTTGTCGCGTGAAGACATGGCTGATCTTGCAGGGACATCTATGGAAACACTTGTGAGAACTTTAAGTGATTTTCGTTCCGATAAATTGATTGTGACTAAAAAACGTCAGATATATATTTCTTTTCCTGAAAAACTGGCAATGATTGCTGGTTTTCAAGATTAATCAAAAGTTTGGTTTTTTAATCTGACCTTTATATGGACTTTTTCTATTCGTATTGGTTTTGATTTACCAATCATCACCCCAATCATCGTCATCTCCCTCTTCTTCCAGGTATTTAGCCTGTTCAGCTAACCAATCTGCATATCCCTCATCATCGTGAACAGTTAAAAATCCTTTCATACGATAATGGCCGAGTCCACAGAGTTGTGCACAGGCAATTTCAAATCCTTTACCTTCACGTTCAGAACCAACTGTCGTTTTTAAAAATTCTTCTGTTGTCATTGTAGCTTCAAACCATAAAGGAATACTCATCCCCGGAATCGCATCTTGTTTAACTCTAAATTCTGGAAGAAAAAAGCTATGAATCACATCTTTAGATGAAAGGTCTATACGGATAGGTTTGTTGACAGGAATATGAAGTTGATTTATAGTTACAAAATCATCACTTGCATTTGGGTCTCTTCTATCTAGCCCAATTGGATTTTCCGCTTCATCAACTAAATTAATATCACGAGATCCAAATATACCATCCGGACCAGGATAATGAATATTCCATGCAAACTGCTGGGCTATCACTCTAATCTCTTCTGCCCCAGTTGCGCTATTGGGAACATCATTGACTCGAGTTGCCCAAATTGGAATTGCAAATCCTATTAATATGACAAATTCGATAACAGCTACTGCCACCTCTAAACCAGAAGATAAATGACTTTTCACGCCAGCATAATCAGCTTTTGGATTTTTAGATTCTCTAAATCTAAATAAGGTATAGATAAAAAATATCCCCCACCCAACAAAAAGGAATAACATCAACCAGTGGAATAAAACAATGACTTCATCCACAGCTCCGCCATGTGATGAAGCATTTAAGGGCAATCCATATTTTCTTAAAAGATCTAGCACAAGTTTACCTCCTAAAAATCTTTAGTTTGGGTATTAAATTTTTTTGCTCTTTTTTTCAAACGAATTATGACAGTAGCAACACTTCCAAGCATCGTTCCAGTAACACCTAATAATGTTAAAATTGCCCAATTCATTCCAATGGTTGCTGGTTCATCGGAAGCACCATAACAAGTTGCGCAGGCATATGAAATATTTGGAATCATATACAGGGCGGTTATAATTATTAATCGAGTCATTTCTAAACCGTTAAATGGTTTTGAATTTTTTAATTACTTTTTTAAGATAAAAAACAAGCCCAGCGCCACTCAACAATCCAAGCACACCTAAAAACGTAGAGAAACTTGCATAAATAGATGGGTTCTGAAGTTGCCAAATACCATATCCTATTGTGACTGCAATCGAAATAGTTATAAAAAATATATGGAATGATTTTATACTTAACATCTTTAAATCGCCGACTGGTCTGTAAATGCCATAAAGGGCAAAAACATTATTGTTATTAAAAAGAAGAAAGTCAATCCTAACACCGCCAAGACTGCTGTTCTTTCAGTAAATAAATGCATAAAATATCCTGCAACAAGCGTTCCTTTTATCGAAGCAATTGTTAATGCCAAGAAAAAGGATTCTCCGAAACTTAAATCAAGATAAGATGCGGCGACGGTAACAACTGTTAATACAGCTAAGGCTGCAAATACACCAATATAAACTTTAACACTTTTTTTAATGTCTTCTACACTATGTTTGCTCATATTTATCTCCTATAATAAGTAAAGTACTGGAAAAAGAAAAATCCAGACTAAATCAACAAAATGCCAATATAGTCCAACAATTTCAATTCTATTGGTAAATCGTTCAGGCTCAATATTCATCATTTTAGAACCGGGAACTAAAAAATAGAAAATAACAATCATTCCCCCTAGAATATGAATCATGTGAAGCCCAGTCAAAGTGAAATAGATTGCAAAGAAAGTTGATGTTTCGGGAAAAATCCCATGATGAAACTTCGCAGTATATTCAAAATATTTAACAACCAAAAAAACAGCAGCTAATAATAATGTTGCTCCTAAATACTGTTTGAACTTTTTCTGCTCACCTAGTTTCAGTGAGACCCATGACATAATCATAGTAACACTCGATGAAATCAAGACAAGTGTATTAAACGTAGCCAAAGGGACGTTTAATTCGCTGGATCCACTATTAAATGCTCCAGTAACATCTCCCATTCTCAAAAAGACATAGGCAGAAAATAAGCCACCAAACAACATAACCTCTGATGCAAGAAAAAGCCAAATACCCAGTTTACCATTAAACATTCCCGTATCTTGTCTTTCTTCTACATTATATGGAATTTCCATAAAAATCCTTTCTTACGCTTCTGATTGTGGGGTAAAATCTTTGTCAGCACCTGGAACGCTATATTCATATGGCCCACGATGGACTTCAGGAATAACTTCAAAGTTTCGATGAGGTAACGGCGGTGATGGTGCATCTGTCCATTCCAGTGTTGTAGCTTGCCAATGGTTACTTTCAGCTTTCTCTCCCGATTTCATACTTTTAATTAAATTATAAATAAACGGAATTTGAGCTAACCCAAGCAACCATGCAGATGTAGACATAACTTCATTCAGCCATAGAGTATCCGTTGCATGGGCATAGGAGGCACCACCATCCCATAACCTACGTGATACACCAGCCAATCCTTGAACAAACATGGGCATAAAAATACCATTCATAAAAAGCATTGAAAGCCAAAAGTGTACTTTACCTAAAGTTTCGTTCAATACTTTACCTGTCATTTTGGGAAACCAATAATACACACCTGCAAATAGAGCAAAAATTGTTCCCGGTGCCACTACATAATGAAAGTGACCTATAACATAATATGTATCATGTAAATGAATATCGGATGCTGCGATTCCTAATGGTAAACCTGTAAGACCACCAATGCCAAACATGGGTAGGAATCCCAATGCAAAAAGCATAGCTGAATTATATCGTATGGATGCACCCCAAAGTGATATAAACATTGCCGTTAAAATAACGACAGAAGGAACGGATATAATCATTGTTGTTGTCTGAAAGAAGGCACTGATGGTAGCGCCCATTCCCGTCATAAACATATGGTGTGCCCACACAATAAATGACATGAATCCTAAAAAGGCTGATGCATAAACAATTGATTTATATCCCCATAGAGGTTTGCGAGTATTATTCGCTATTACTTCTGCAACAATTCCCATTGCTGGTAAAATAAGAACATACACTTCAGGATGAGCAAGAAACCAAAACATATGTTGCCATAATAAAGGGCTTCCTCCACCACTTACATTTAATATTTCACCTGAAACTACCAATCCTGATGGTAGAAAAAAGCTGGTGTCTAAAAGTCTATCCATTAGTTGAAGTACTCCTGCAGCTTCTAAAGGCGGAAAGGCTAAAAGTAATAAAAACCCCGTAACTAACTGTGCCCAAACAAAAAAGGGTAATCTCATCCATGTAAGGCCTTTTGCCCTGAGTTGTACAATGGTAGTTATTGTATTTACAGATCCTAAAAGAGAAGATGTAATCAGTAAAACCATACCAAAAAGCCAAACTGTTTGCCCTGTCGTTGCAATGTCCGCTAATGGTGGATAAGATGTCCATCCTGAATTTGCTGCGCCACCCGGCACAAAAAATCCTATCATCATTACAACTCCACCTACAAAATAACACCAATAACTTGCCATATTTAATTTGGGGAAAGCCATATCCGGAGCGCCAATTTGTAGTGGTACAAAATAGTTGCCGAAAGCACCAACAGCTAAAGGAACAACACCCAAGAAAATCATAATTGTACCATGCATGGCACCTAATGAGTTATACATTTCAGGTAGGATTATACCGTCATCACCAAAAAGCCATCCAATCCATGGCATGGCTTCTTCAGGATATGCCAACTGCCATCTCATCATCATCATAAGGCAAAATCCAAAAAACAAGAATATCAATGCCGTAATTCCGTATTGTAATCCAATTATCTTATGGTCAATGGAGAAAATGTATTTTCTCCAAAAAGACTCTTCTTGGTGTGAATCAGTATGTCCGCTCATAAATTTCCTTTTATTGGTTTAAAATATACTCAATAAGACCATATTAGTAATATTTAAGGAGGCAATAATAAGTATTATCATATTAATTCTCAAGTCTTATAAAAGTGTAAAGAGGATCAATTCAGATCAATCAACGCGATTGAATGATCTAAAAATTATATTAGAAAGTGAAAATATATAAAATTAAAATTCAGTACTATTATTTTTCCATCTTCTTGCGTTTTTCAATAACCCTTTGAGCTAAATCATCTAAAGGTTCTCCTGCAAGAAGGTCTCTTAATCTCTGTCGGATTGGTTTCCATTCATCATGGAGGGGGCACGGTGCATCATCCGTACATAAATCTAATCCTACAACACATTGTTCCTGATCCGGAGGTAATCCATCTATTGCATATACAATCTGATTTAAATAAATCTTTTTGGGATCTTTTCCCAATTTCACACCACCCGTTCTTCCTCGAGTAGCTACAATTAATCGATTTTTGACAAGAATCTGCATTATTTTTGCTAAAAACTGATATGGGATATTATATGATTCTGCGATCTTCCTGATCATTACTGGTTTTTCAGGTTTATGCTCGGCTAAATAAATCATTGCCTGAATGGCATATTCCGCTGATTTTGAATATAACATGAATCTAGATTTTACCATAAAAAGATTAATCTCCAAAGTTGTTATTTAGTTTTTTTTGATTTGATAAATATATTAATAGTTGGCTGGATGACACTCGACCCATCTCTAACTTACTTTTACATGATGGGACTTTTCCCATTTCATGGCTGAAGCAGTGGTGTTGTAAAGTAACATATATTACAACCTTATTAAGATGGTGGTTAAAATTGCTATTTTTTTCTTATCTACTCGTTGGTACTTGGTTTCCTGGTAGGCAACCAAAAGGAGGGAAGCCAAAATAGAAAAGAGTATGTATCAACAATTTTCCTTTTTATCGAGTGTCATAGCCAATTCCTATGGTACTAAAATAGTTACCAATAATAGTTTCGTTAGAATAATGAATATCTACTTTGAAACAATTATTAAGATTACCTTATCCTAATATATTATAAACTACATACATTAAACAAGTTTTTAAGATACCTTATAATTATAATAATTAAGTTTAGTTATTAATCAGCACAACTTGTCTTGATTAGGTTAATATGAATCACCTAAATTTGCTGCCCTTATAAGTTAGACTAATTATTATTGAATAAATCAGGAGTTACATTAAATGAAAAAAATCATCTCTTCCCTTTTGTTTGCGGGTTTATTGACAATTGCTTTTGCTGGGGACCTTTCAGGTACCGTTAATTATGATGGTAAAATACCAAAGAAAAAAACGTTGCGGATGGATTCAGATCCTGTTTGTAATGCAGCACATAGTGAAGCTGTTTATAAACAAAGTTTTTTAGTAGATGAAAATGGAAATTTAGCAAATGTTCTTGTATATATTAAAAATATCAGTTCTGATACTGCACCTTCAGAAATAGCAGTTTTAGATCAAAATGGCTGTATGTACAATCCACGTGTTTTGGGAGTTCAAGCCGGACAGGAAATCAAAATCCTTAACAGTGACCCAACAATGCACAACATACACGGACTTCCAAAAGTAAACAGAGAATTCAACTTTGGTATGCCAAAAACTGTAAAAGAAAAATCTATTACTTTTGATAAGGTTGAAGATGTATTTGTGGTAAAATGTGATGTTCATCCTTGGATGAAATCATATGTTCAGGTATTTGATCACCCTTATTTTGCTGTAACAGGAATAGATGGGAAATTCACAATTAATAATATTCCACCTGGTGATTATGAAGTCGTTGCTTGGCAGGAAAAATTTGGATCTAAAAGAACATTGTTGAAACAAGTCACCGTTGGCAAAGATTCACAAACATTGGACTTTACATTTTCAAGGCCAAAAAAGAAATAAGTACACGTTAAAGTATTGTATAAACAAAAAACCCCCGGAAACCGGGGGTTTTTATATACTCAATAATTAAAACTAACCGTTTTTCTTACTACAACAAGCCTGTTTTAATTCTGCCTTCTTGCAAGAAACTTTATCTGAAGATTTATCACAGTTTTTATTAGATGCTTTATAGGAACATGTTTCTTTTTTTTGATCAGAACAGGATGTTTGATGTGTACAAGAAACTTTTTCACTTTTTACACTATTATTTTCTGCAGTTTTATTATCATTATTTGCAAAAACAGCAGCGACTAATCCAATGCTGATAATTCCTACAATAATAATTGATTTTATCTTTTTCATTTTATTTTCCTTTTTTTGTTGTATTAGTTTCATTTTTTACATTTACCAATCATCGCCCCAGTCATCTTCTTCCTCGAGGATAAATCCATACCCTTCATTTTCTAAATGCTTTTTCACAATTTCCGATATATCAGTCTTCCCATTTATAGTCCAAACAAAATCAATTAGTCCTTGATATAGTTTGGTTGAATCGCCATCCATACCAGCTACCGCTTTACCCCAATTTGCTAATACATCTGCAGAAGGTTCTTCAGTCGGTATATAAGGCGCAGGCATTTTAGTTCCCGGCATAACATCCTGAGGATTACTGAAAAATTCCAATAACCAATCAGCACGTAACCTTTCCTTCGCTAAAACTAGATTCGGAGCCCAAGTTAAAGCAGCTTGCTTGGGTTTCTGACTACCATAAAAATGGCAATTTGTACAGGCGCCTAAATCCTGAATAACTTCCCCAGCTTTATATGAATTGGAATTTTTGCTAACGTGAAGTTCGTTTTCATATGCCAGCATTTGGTCATCTTTATACTGAAAATATTTAATAAGCTTATTCCAATCTTCATCTGATATCATTGAAAAAGTTGGCATTCGGACTTGCAAATTGGGCCGTATCATTTTAGGATCTTTAAAGAAATTAAACAACCAATCAGGTTGAATTTTTCGACCTTGTGTATCTAGCATAGGCGGAGAAAATGACTGTACAAGACTTGCATCTTCTGCTGAAGTCTGATCTGCAATTATACTTAACCAATTCGCAACCGACAGTTTGATAGAGCCACCATCACCATCAATCAGATGGCATCCTTTGCAATTATAAGTTTGGATAAGCCTTTCCCCTTCTTCAACGATTATATTACGAGTCGTTCTTTCCGGTAATTTTGTTGATGGAATTTCATCTTTTACAAAACCCATTATGACAGTTACAATGGCATTTAACTCGTCTTCGTTTAAACCAAAGTGCGGCATTCTCAATTTTTCTAATGGGCGCTTAACCTTCAGCGAATAGTCTCCCTCGTCATGAGGAATCATATCATAGATTCTTGGATCATCTAACTTCAAGTTGAACCAATCCCATTTTGTGTGATCGATTACATCATGCATAAATCCAAAGTCTAATTTTGTAATGAGTTTGCTTCCCTCAAAAGTCAGAGGTGTACCGATTGGTTTAGCATCTTCAAATCCACCTATATCATGACAACTAAAGCATCCATAATGACGAATGAGTTTTGAACCAGCAAAGTTTAATTTTTTGTTTATATCCCACGAAGCTAATTCAGCATCCACTTCCGTTTTCCGTTTTGTTTGTTCTAAAAAGGAAACAACAATTTGATCTAGTTCATTTACATCTAATTCAGGAATTGATTGTGAATCAAATTCATCATTTTCGTTTGAAATAAGAAAGGAGGATATATCTGCAGCCTCCTGTTTTGTTATGCGTAAGTCAGGCATTTTTGTATCTGGATGATAACTTTGTGGATTTCGAATCCAATTATAAATCCATTGCTGATTTGTTTTAGAACCTAAATAAATCAGATTTGGTCCTTGTTGGATTCGCATTTCATCAAATGTTGGTTTACTGTTTCCATTTGAATCTTCTTCCAAGCGATGGCATCCCATACACCCCAAACTTTTAACCAACATTTCACCAGTGTCCGGATCGCCCTTTACGGGGACTTTTTTCATTTCATATGAATCACTATTTTCAAATAAATAATGAACAATTGCATGGATTTCCTGACTTGAACGTTTTAATGAAGCTTCATCATTTGTATTAATCTGATTGAAAAAGTGCGGCATCCATGTATCGTAACGGAAATTTCGTGGAGTATTAATCCATTTATATACGAATTCTTGTGTTGTTTTATTAGCAATTTTTCTCAGACCAGGTCCAGGTTTAGGTGTATCTTCCCAGCGGTCAATTTGATGGCAGCCAAAACAACCGCCCTTTTCAACAATTGCTAGACCAAGGCTAAGTGATGGAGCTTCTTTAACCGGCATTGAGCCACTATGGCATTTGTAACATGATGCTTCAACATATTGCATAGGTAACATTGGATTATCCCAATGATGTAACAGATGCCATTCATATTTTTCTTCCCAATCTTTAGCCTGGACATCGCTTGAGGGTGAATGGGCTGCTGTAATAAAACCAGTTCCTCTACCTCGTCCTCCATGACAGGCTGTACAACCATATTCACTCAATGGATGATCTGAATTTGCTCCCACCATCAATTCCAACCTTGAGTGAGTTGTAAAAGGTTGTGGAGCATCTTCAAACCCTTTTTTATCAATACTTACATGACAAGTCATACATCTGTCCACTTTGGGCATTCCCATAAAAACCAAATCTTCTTCTAAATCACTTACAACAACTTGTTTTACTTCATAATAAGGATCAATAAAATCCAGTATGGGTAAATCTCTAACTACATTTGCAATTTTATTGGAGAATGTCATGGATTCGGAATCCACTTTAGATAATTTTCGGGATTTTAAATCTTTTTTACGAGTTATTAAACTTAATTGATCACTTATCGATTTCTTATCTGCGTTTAATGATTTTAATTGACCATTAAATCCATCTATTATTTTACTCATTTCTTCAAGATCTAGTTTATAACCATTTGTTAATTGATCCAGTTCATTCAGTTTTATTGAAGCTTCCTCAATATCACCATGCCCATGATTTGCTTGATCCATTTCATATTTTGCAACATCGTATTCAGCTTTTGCAAATTGATACTTTTGATTTATAGAATAATTTTGGTCTTTATAATCATCGATTGTTTGCTTTAACTGATCAATTTCATCCGTTTTTTGCTGGAGAAATTTTTCTGCAGTAGTTAGTGATTCAACTAAATTCAAATATTCAGAATTATTCTGTAAATTACTCTCCAATCGAGAAACATCACTTTTAATATGTTCAGTTTCAAGTATGCGAAAAGCTTTTTGAAATTTTTTCCACGGTCGATTATAATCATCCGCAAATACAAGCAACCAAATAGCGGCAAAAATAATGCTGGATATTGCAAACCAGCGATTCAGCTTTAGTATATTATAATATCGTTCTTGTTGATCAATCATTTAATCAATGCTAAAAATTGAAAAAATATTCTGGTATAGATATAATGTATTTCATATTGAACATCCAACGTAAATACATTTTGATGGGTAATGTTAATGCTATCAAAATCAAAACAATAAATATTGAATACTTAAAAGAACCCAACCGTTCGTAGATTTTTTTACACATCTTCCTGGCCAATAATGGCGGTAGAATCAGGAAGTATCCCAATAAAAGAAAAATACCCCCGATTTCTCTTAATAAAATATTTTCCGGAAGACCGGTATTCATCCATTTAATATAAATATACTCAGATAAATTTATGTTTGTCAACGCCTCCAGCTTATGAATATCCCAATATTCAAAAGGGCCAAAAAAGTTCCAGTTAGGACCGCGTAATACTGTTCCGACAATAATGAGCATATCCCATAAGACTAACCAGCCGAACATGAATAAAGCAATAGATAGCTTCCTATTTTTAAAGCTGTAATAACCTGAACCGGCAGGTTCATTGTCTATATACGGAATAGCAATCAATCCAACAATAATTAAACTTGGCAAAACAACCCCGGCCATCCATGGATCAAAATATACCAGCATTTCTTGTAAGCCTAAAAAGTACCATGGCGCTTTAGCTGGATTTGGAGATTCAGTTGGGTTTGCAGGTTCTTCAATTGGTGCTTGCAATCCTATGGACCATACCAGTAAAAATGCAGAACATAAAATAAGAGAAATAAATTCAATATATACCAAATCTGGCCATACAAGCACTTTATCATTAGGAGCGTCGTATTGTTCATCAATCGACTCACCGCGTTCCAGTCTGGCGTCATTTTCATAAGCTTGATGCATCGACAACCATGTAAAAAAGTAAACAAGAAAAATCAATCCAGA
>JACNLB010000090.1:48872-74410 GCA_014381755.1 Fidelibacterota bacterium
ACTTGTTCTGCCAAATCAATAATATCGGTATAAGCATATTCAATCGTCGGACGATAATAAAACATCAGTAGAATACCTGAAATTGTCAGAATAAGAAATATGAAAAAGGAAAGTCCACCCATACACCATGTAAATTTCAATTTTACAGCATGCTTGGGTAATCTTACCGGATGAAGATGCAGAAAAACACTATTAAGCACAACCATCATCCGTTGACGACGACTTTTTGGTACACCACCGCCACGGAAAATTGATTTATATAATTGAGTTTCTCGAAATTTATCTAACATCGTATCTCCGTTAAACTTTCATAAACGCTTCAGGGTCACCCCATTGGCCTTTTTCCTGTTGGAATTTTTTTGTTTTATCTACAATTATCTGGCCATCATCCGCTAAAATTATTTTGAATCGTTCTAAAGGTCGCGGCGCAGGTCCTTCAAAATTAATTCCCGTTTTGAAAAATCCGCTTCCATGACAAGGACATTTAAATTTTTGTTCCGAAATCAACCAATTCGGTGTGCAACCAAGATGAGTACATGTTGTTGATAGAGCATAAATGCCTTCATCATTCCTTACAATCCAAACACCGTATTTATCTTTCCATCTTAAATCCACTTCACCAATAGTATAATCTTCAGGAAAACCAGCTCGAAACGTTTGTACCGGCTCAAATAGTACATTTGGGAAAAAGAAACGAAGCATCATAGTAAAGAAACCACCCGTTGCTGCTATAAATGCCAACCAACCAATGGATAACCATGAAAAGAATGAACGTCGAGTTATTTGATCTCCAGAATCAGCTTTTCCAAGGGCTGCAGGTGGGCGACGCCCTGGATCTTTAGTTGCTGATTTTTTAATTTCTAAATCTGTCATAAATATTTTTATAGATTTAATGTGTTACGTGCAGCTTCCCTTACTTTCATGCTGGGATCATTATCACGTAATTCTATTAATACTTTCTCTATTTCTGAATCAATTATATTTGATATTACGTGTATAGTTACCAACATGGCTTGATCCTGTTCAACAGGATCAATATTAAGAAAGGAATCTAAATAATTTCTATCTAATAGGTCTAATAATATTCTGCGTCCGCTGATATTATTTATCTTTGCCAAAGCTATAGCTGCATCCCAACGAACATTTGCTTCATAATCAGACAATGCTATCAAAAATATTTCTTCTGCTTCCGGATTCTCATAATTACCAAGAGCAATTATAGTTTGTAATCGTACTTGAGCATCTTGATGATCTGACACATTTTTTAATGCAGTAAATCCTTCAGGACTTTTTATTAAACCGATTGCATAAGCACTTGCAGCAACAATTGCATGATCTTTTTCTTGCAAAGCTTTAATCAATGTTGATGAATAGCGTTGATCCATTGTTCTTCCCATAGCCATTGCCAAATAAGAGCGAATACGATGATCACGTTCATGAGTCGAATACTCAAATGTTGAAATCATATCCTGTACAAAGCGTTCATCTTTTGGAACCATGTTAGGATTGGAAAGAATTTTGGAAAGTTCGAAAGCACCTTGCCAGCGTTTCGTTGTTCCACCTATTTTTACATGCTCTAAATAATCCTGTGCTGTATTGGGTTCTACTGTGAGAACACGTACCATTAAATAGACTATAACTGCAAAAATAGCAATGAGAAATGGAACAACAAAAAAACTATGTACTATGACTCGTAATGCTGACTTCTTTTCAGGTTTTTGTGCTTCTATATTATGTGTATTGATATTTTCACTCATCATTTTATGTGCCGCGGAAAGGAGTCGAACCTTCACACTCAAAGAGCACCAGATCCTAAATCTGGCGTGTCTACCAATTCCACCACCGCGGCGAATTTCATTTGAAAAAAGAAGGCAAAGTTAAGATTTTATATATGATAGAAAAAGAAAAAGGGCAGGAAAACCTACCCTTTTTCAAAATGAATTTCAAGTGTACTTACTTAAGTAAAATCATTTTCTGTGATTCAAATTGTCCCGCAGTTTCCAACCTGTAAATATAAACACCGGCACTCACGCTGCGACCATGGTTATCCTTGGCATTCCAAACAACTGATTTTTCACCAGCATGGTCAAACCCTCTAGCTAATGTTCGCACTTCCCTACCAGCAAGGTCATATACTCGTAGATCAACAAACCCAGCTTCAGGCAAGTCATAACGAATATGTGTTATAGGATTGAATGGATTAGGAAATGCCGGATGTAATGCAAACTTATTCGGAATTTCAAGATCATCCTCTACACTTAAGTTAGCATCAAGGATAGCAAATCCAGTCCCTGCAGAAGGTATGGGATCAAAATTTGCATCCGTTGAGTTAACAAAGCTTAACCATGTTATAACATCACCATAAAGACCCGTATCCATTAATACATTATAACTGACTTCTAAAATTGCGCCAGATCCTACGGGAATTGGAGTGCCTGCAGGATCATAAGCAAGTATATAACCAATACCATTGTCTGTCTCACCTGATTGTGGATCTACTGATCCAGAGCTAAAGCGACCCGTTGGATTTACATCAGTAATTTCAATCCCTTCAGGAACATCAGTAAGCTTAAGCTCAACAAGGCCAACAGGTTCAGTGTTTTCAAGTTCAATAGTAAATGTTTGAGAAACTTGATCAACCTCACCTATACTATAAATAACTTCTGGAATTCCAATATATATACTGCTCTCATAATATTCTGTATGAATAGGATTGCTATTTTGATCAACAACAAGAACTTCATTCATTGTCAATTCAACTAACGCATTAGTTGGAGCATTAGAATTTATCATAAAAGTGATATCAGCAATGTGCCCCGTTCCTGCAGGTAATGGATTGTTAAATAAATTATCAAATAATAAAATCCGAAATTCATTGCCCGAATTATTCCCATCTACAATCCAGTTACTGAAATCGAAGTAGCTTGTGGAAGAAACTGACACTCCGCTAACATAATTAGGAACATCCGTAAGATAGACCTGTATTCCATAGACATCTTGTGTATTTTTAATTAATAATGGTATAGAAATTTCATCTCCGGGGTTACCATATGTACTTGGCATAACAAGGAATTGTGTTTCCACAGATACATCAAATGTGGCGCCATCAGCAGTCCAATTCATTTCATTTTGATTTGCATCCTTAACTTCTGTTGATGTAGTAAACATTAAATCGCATACAGTCGGATCTTGGCTAACAGCCATAACTAGCACTTTACAAACAGCTCCATCTCCAGCTGGCATAGGATTGGCACTTGTTAGGATGGCTGAACCAGTTACCACTAAGTTTCCGCCAACTTCCGAGACATCTAAATACCAACCAGTGGTACGGTCTGTCTCAAAAATCTCACCAGACTGAGCAATTAAATAATCAGGTTCATCCTCAATTACAAAGTAAAAAGAACTGATTTCAGAATCACTGTTGATAAATAATTCCAATGTATCAATTGTACCTGATAATGCAGATCCATTACTAATGGATAATTCAACCCATTCAATGGGTGTTGCATCCGCAATATTTGATGGACCTGATTCAGTGCCATTAGGGGAATAATCAGCTGTAACATGATAATAGTGGAGCAAACCATTTGTAACATCATCATCTGTATAAGCTAATTCATCAGAACCTACTGACGCTATCATGTCATAGGTTACCCCATCTGTGGAACGATATAGATTATATCCAGATACAGGTACATCACGATCACTTTCCCGTACATCAATATTTACATCATTTAAATAAGGTGTTTCAAACAGACCTCTTTCAATAAACATAGGTGTACTAATTGTAAAATCCCCTCTTGTGATATATGTATCAATTTTATTTTCTGACTGCTGTTGAGTGACATAATTATATTGAACGATGTTATATCGTCCATCATTTGTATTAAACGTAACACTTTCTGAAGCTGCAAATTCACCACCAGATGCAATTTCATTTCCATCTAATATTAAGCTATAATATCCTTCTCCATACGCACAACATATACCATCTCCGTAAGTATCATAAATCGTAAACATATATCCGCCTGAAGCTAATTCAAGATCCCAAGTGTATAATGTACCCGTTGATGTTAAATCTCCTGCTGTAATACTCCCAACAACAGTATCTGCATCAAGATGAACCAAATCCCATGATGTTTCAGAAGGCCAATCATCAGTCAAAATTTCGATAGTAAAAGGGACAGTTGGTGGTATGGGTCCAACTGGAGGATCCCAACTCAATGGTACTTCACCATCAAGACCTGATATGGCAACTAAATTATGCGGTTCTTCCATATATCCGGGAAATACGGTTACAATCCCTGTATCAAGTGCAGCAATCCAATAGACGCCGCCTATATCATCTGAAACAACTACTTCGCTGAAAAACACAGCAACATCACCACCATAAGCATTACTATGAATTGTAAGATCCACATTCAAAATGGCTCCTGTACCAGCAGAAATATTGCTTCCGGTATCATCATAAACAAGGACTCTAGTACCACTGCCAATATCAGTTGTTGTAACAGTAAAACCATTTGTACGGTCAGTGGTTGAAATACTCGAGACTGTTACGTAATCCGGTGTATCAAACAAATCAAATTGCACACCACCTACTGCGCCGCCATTGTCCATATCTACCGTTACAGAAACTGTTTCATCTACATCACCTTGGTCATCTGAAATATCTAATGAAACGACATATCCTATTGTAATGCTGCCATTACCACTGGAGGATGAAATTGTTCCACCTGCAGAATCACTAACAATTAATCCTGAAACAAGTAAATCTATTTGACTTGAAACAACAGAAGAACCATCAAAATGCAAGGTCATCACTGTATCAGCATTAGCGGAAATAACCGAGTTACTACCGGCATTAAATAATACAACTCTGTAAACATCATCAGATAATGTATTAAAATCTGTTGAATATCCTGATGCACCACCAACAGCATCAATACTCGTCAAAGAAACAACGCTGCCTGGAGCTACTTCCATATCAAACTGAATACCGGCTACAGCATCGTTAGGGTTCGTTAAAATAACGGGTACTTCAATATCCGATGTATACCCGTCAACAGTCGCATCACCTATTGATACAGAAACACTCTGCGCCAGAATCGGTGCTGTGCAACACAACATTGTCAGATAGAATTTTGTGAGTTTCCTCGTAATCATAAATTGCCTCCGGTTTAATAAGATCGGTAAGAGGTGAAGTTTTTAAGTATCTTTTTGAAAAATAATTTCATATGTACTATGTTATTCTTTCTAAATACAAGTCCGTGAAAGTAATCAATTAAAGAGGAATTTCCAGCAAAAATTTACATAATTTGATACAGGTCACATTACCCGTAATAAATCTTTTTTCAATTTGCTTTGGTCCTCGATACCTATTGATAAACGTATAAGACCATCGGAAATACTCATATCCAATTTAATTCTCATTTTACTTGTGTATATCCTTTGTTTAAATAATTTTGGAGTTTTTTATATTTTACTTCTACTTTTTCTCCATTAGGACTGATTAATTTGATTTTTTCATTTCGTCCAATCTTCTTATCTGAATGAATGGGTGTCATTTGAGCCTGCTGTGGTCTATTTGCCTGTTGTTCTTGATGAGGTTGCACTGTCATACCCATTCCTGTCGTATCTTGATGCTGGAGTTGTACATTCCTTGGTGATGTCTGCTGAACGTGGGGTTGTTGCTCCACACCTTGAATTTGAGTTCTAAATAAACGCTGCAACGTTATTTTGTTAGTAGAAGACATCATTTCTCTAAACATTTGAAATCCTTCAGATTTATATTCCAACAGCGGATTTTTCTGACCATAAGCTCTAAGATTAATACCTTCCCTTAATTGATCCATACCATAAAGATGGTCTTTCCATTTTTCATCAATTGAGCGCAAGATAACAAATCGTTCAAAACTACGCATCACATCTTCAGGGATGAGTGTTTCTCTGGCTTGATACATTGACACAGCTTCATCCATAATATGTTGATGTATTTCATCCATATTCAATTCATTCCCTTTTTCCGGCTGAATCTCATCTACATTCACATCAACCATCAACACGGATGAAAAAATGTGTTTTAAATGTTCCCAGTCCCAATCTCTTGGATTATCACTATCTTGTGTTTCGAATTCATCATCGATAAAATCAGAAATAAGATTCAAAACAGTTTCACGAAGATTTTCACCTTGTAATGCTTGATTACGTAAATCATATACAACTTGGCGCTGTTGATTCATCACATCGTCATATTCCAATAAATGTTTTCGTATTCCGAAGTTCCGCTGTTCAACTTTCTTTTGGGCATTACCTATAGCTCGAGTCACCATTTTATGGGTAATCACTTCTCCCTCTTCAACACCCATTTTATCCATGATTGACGCTACACGTTCAGAATTAAATAAGCGCATTAAATCATCTTCCAAGGATAAATAAAAACTGGATGAGCCCGGATCACCTTGTCGTCCGGATCGACCGCGCAATTGATCATCAATTCTGCGAGATTCATGACGTTCCGTCCCCAGAATGTGTAATCCGCCTAATTCCTGAACTCCAGTACCCAATTTGATATCTGTACCACGACCAGCCATATTTGTGGCGATAGTAACGGCTCCCGGCTGACCGGCTCTGGTAACAATTTCGGCTTCACTTTTATGCTGCTTGGCATTTAAAACATTATGGGGGATGCCGTGGCGCTTAAGCATTCTGGAAAGTAATTCAGATGCTTCGACTGAAATAGTGCCAACCAACGTAGGCTGTCCGTCTCTATGTGCATTCGCTATTTCATCTATGACAGCATTATATTTCTCTCGTTTTGTTTTATAGACTAAATCATCCCTGTCATCTCGTATAATTTCTTCGTTTGGAGGTATAACCATTACGTCCAGATTATAAATACTTCCTAATTCTTCCGCTTCTGTTTCAGCCGTTCCTGTCATACCGGATAATTTATCAAACATTCGAAAATAATTTTGTATCGTAATCGTGGCCAACGTTTGAGTCTCTCGTTTAATTTCAACATTTTCTTTGGCTTCAATTGCCTGATGTAAACCATCGCTGTAACGGCGACCCGGAAGAATACGACCGGTAAATTCATCCACAATAAGAACTTGTCCATCTTGGACAACATACTCTATATCTTTCTCATACAAAGAAAAAGCGCGCAATAATTGACTTATGGTATGAATTTTCGAGCTTCGTTCAGCATGAAGCTGGTGCGCTTTTTCCTTTGCCTGTTGTTTTTCACTCGTGTCCAATGACTCGTCTTCATCTATATCCAGAAGCATTTCACCCAAATCGGGGATGACAAACATTTCAGGATTATCCGGCGCTAATGCTTCACGGCCCATATCTGTAATATCAATTACATGTGATTTTTCATCAATACTGAAATAAAGGTCTTCGTCTACTTCATGCAATTTCTTATCGCGCATATAAGCAGACTCAATAGATTGTGTCAACGTTTGCATGCCTTTTTCCTGAAATACTTTTAATAGTCGTTTATGCTTTGGCATACCTCGAGAAGCCTGTAATAGTTTTAATCCTGCTTCATCCTCTTTTTCTTCTGCAAGAAGTTTCTCTGCACTTTGCACTAATTCTGTGACGAGAGTTTGTTGTTTCTTAATGAGTGTTTGCACTAAGGGTCTAAGATCGCGAGACGTCGTATCTGTCGGTGCATCTACAGCTCCGGAAATGATCAACGGTGTCCTGGCTTCATCGATAAGAACGCTATCTACTTCATCCACAATAGCATAAAAATGATCCCGTTGTACTTTCTCATCTGCAGCTAGAGCCATATTGTCACGGAGATAATCAAAACCAAATTCATTATTTGTTCCATACGTAATATCGCAATTATATGCAGCCTGACGGGCGTCATTATCCATGGAATTCAAAATATAACCTACGGTTAGACCAAGGCGTTTATAGATCTCACCCATCCATTCAGCATCGCGTTGAGCAAGGTAATCGTTTACAGTGATTAAATGAGCTCCCCTTCCTGCTAATGCATTTAGGTATAAGGGCATTGTGGCTGCCAATGTTTTTCCTTCACCTGTCTTCATTTCAGCCACTTTTCCTTGGTGCAATGCAATCGCTCCAATCAACTGTACGTCGTAAGGAATCATTTCCCATGTGATTTCCTGACCAACAATTCGCCAGGATTGTCCCATAAGACGCCTACACGTTTCTTTAACTATTGCAAATGCTTCAGGAAGAAATTCATCCAATTTAGCTGTTTCTGCTTCAAGAGTAACTTTGTTGAACTCCTCGGTTTCTAATCCTTTTGCCTCCGCTTTTTCCTTTGCATCAGTTCTCGCAGATATTATTTCATTTCGTATTTCTGATGTGCGCATAACAAGATCATCATCTGACTTACCATCGAGTGTTTTATATATAGCATTTATGTCATCCACTAAGGGCTGCATAATTTTTACATCTCTCTCAGACTTTGTACCGAAAATCTTTTTTAATAAATTCATCTCATTAACCGGCTTTTGCTTGTTTCGATTTTTTCAATTTTGAATATTTATAAACCGCATCCAGAATACCATTAACAAAACTGGAACTTTCTGCCGTGCTGTATTCTTTTGCAATTTCAATTGCTTCACTAATCACAACTTTTGGTGGTGTATCATTTATGAATATCATTTCAGTAATTGCCATGCGCAAAATCAATTTATCCAGCAATGCGATCCGGTTAAATTCCCAATTTTTCAAATAACCGTCAATTAATTTATCACACTCATCTGTTTGAGAAATGGTTTCCAGAAATAACGTTCGTATAAACTCTTTATTTCCATTACCATATTCTTCACGCAGAAAAACATCCTTGAGAATTTTTTCAGGTTTTTCATGTATTTGTGATTCTGCGTAGACGGCTTCCAAAACGCCAATCCTTGCTTTTCTTCTGGGGTGCATTTTACTTATAAACTCGTTTTCTTGAGGTTTTAATTAATCAATCGGGTGTAACCAATTCAATGTATCTTCACATTCTTCTCTTTGGATACCCAAGAGCAATGATCTTAATTCATGTGTTATTATTCCAATTTTTCCATCATTGATACTATGTTCGCCATCTTCACTCGTGATTTTCCCTACCGGTGTTACTACAACTGCAGTTCCAGTACAAAAAACTTCGTCAGCGGAACACACTTCATCCAATAATACATCTGTTTCTTGTACTTCAATGTCCAATTTTTCTTTAGCAAGAGTTAAAACAGAATCTCTTGTTACGCCGGGCAAAATCGAGCCGGCAAGCCTTGGAGTCTTTAATACATTATCTTTTACAATAAACATATTTGCTGATCCGACTTCTTCTATCAGTTGTTCATTTCCCGCATTTAAATAAATGACTTCATCAAATCCTGTTTTTTTTGCAAGAGAAGATGGATAAAGAGAAGCAGAATAATTTCCGATAGCTTTGGCATTACCAATCCCTTTTGGAGCAGCTCGGTGAAAATTATGTGTAACTTTAAGATGCAGAGGCTTTATATTTCCTTTGAAGTAAGGACCCACAGGTGAAGCAAAAATGATAAACGTATATTCATCGGCTGGCTTCACGCCCAGTACAGGTCCGGTTCCCCATACAACAGGTCGAAGATATAAGCTGCCTTTTCCATAGGGCGGAATGTAATCCACATTATCTTTAACAATTTCTATTGCTGCTTTCAAGAATAACTCTTCATCCATTTCAGGAATACACAATCGCTTGGTAGACATGGATATTCTCTTCGCATTCATTTCAGGTCTGAAAAGAACTATGCGGTTTTTTAAAGTCCGATATGCTTTCATACCTTCAAACACCCCTTGACCATAATTCAATACACCGGCAGCAGGTGACAGTTCAATGTTTCCAAAAGGGATTAATTCCCCCGGGGACCATGAATCATCTTTTTTACACGTTGCTTTATACATACTTCTGGTTTCAATAAGATTAAAACCAAGACTATCCCAATCAATTGTTTTTGGATCAATTCCCATTTCTAATTTCCTAAAATTGTTCGTGCGATTACTAATTGTTGAATTTCGGATGTACCTTCATATATTTGTGTAATTTTTGCATCCCGCATTAATCGTTCTACGCCATATTCTTGCATATAGCCATACCCACCAAAAATCTGAACACATTGAGTTGCATTATCCATGGCTGTTTGCGATGCAAATACTTTTGCCATAGCCGCTTCTTTACTATAAGGTTTTTCTTCATCCTTCAATTTTGCGGCACGATAAATCAGCAACCTTGATGCGTCTACATTGGTTGCCATGGTTGCAATCTTATCCTTGATGGCGCCAAACGAACCAATTGTTTTCCCAAACTGCTTTCTTTCGTTTGCATACTCAACTGATCGGTCGAGTGCAGCCCTGGCAATTCCTAGAGCTTGACTTGCTATTCCGATTCGACCACCATCAAGAGTTCCCAATGCTACTTTGAATCCTTTGCCTTCTTCACCAATTAAATTTTCGACAGGTACTTTACAATCATCAAAATATAATTCACATGTATCCGAGCCACGAATGCCCAATTTATCTTCTTTTTTACCATGAGATAAACCAGGTATACCTTTTTCAACAATCATTGCAGAAATGCCTTTATGGCCCACTCCTTTTTCAGTCATTAAAAAAACAACGACTATATCAGAATTAATACCGCTGCTTACCCAGTTTTTTGTCCCATTAATTACATAATGATCACCGTCCCTAATAGCATGGGTTAGCATATTACTGGCATCGGATCCTGATTGGGGTTCACTCAATGAAAATGCACCGAGCCATGTACCGGAGGCTAGTTTTTTCAAATATTTCTCGCGCTGATAATCATTAGCATATTTCCATAATAATTGGCATACCAATGAATTGTTCACCGACATGATAACGCCCATGGATGCATCCACAGCGCAGATTTCTTCCATGGCTATGCAGTAACTGACTGTATCAAAACCGGCTCCACCCCACTTTTCGGGAACCATCATACCCATAAAGCCTAACTCACCCAGTAGTTTTAATTGTTCTTTGGGAAATTCAGCTTTATCATCCCGTTCGATCACCCCAGGAGCTAAATGCTCTTGGGCAAAATCGCGAGCTGTTTTTTGTATAAGCTGCTGTTCTTCAGTGTATGAAAAATCCATCAAACTTTTTCCACAATTAATGCGGATGCTTCGCCGCCGCCAATGCATAACGTCGCCAATCCTGTTGTAACATTATTCTTTTTCATAGCATGGATCAGTGTAGTCAATATTCTCGCACCGCTGGCACCAACAGGATGACCCAGAGCAATTGCACCACCGTTAACATTCACTTTATTTTCATCTAAATTAAAATCATCAATGGCTGCCTTGGCAACCGGAGCAAACGCTTCATTGATCTCCCAGAGATCAATTGTTTCAGCTTCCATTCCGGCCTTATCCAAAACGCTTTTAATCGCTTTGCTTGGAGCCGTAGAAAACCATTCAGGCTCATGTGCTGCTGAGGCTTGATTAATAATTTTCACGAGAGGTTTTAGTCCCAGTTCCTTAGCTTTTTTTGCGGACATCATTAATACAGCCGCTGCACCATCATTAATCTTGGATGCATTAGCTGCAGTTATTGTACCATCTTTTTCAAATGCCGGCCGCAACGTTTTCATTTTATCAAAATTAGCTCTATTGGGTTCATCGTCATCAATAACATTAATAGATGCGCCTTTGCGTTGTGGAACTTCGACAGGAATAATTTCATCCTCAAACAATCCTTCTTTTTGGGCATTGAGTGCTCGATTGTACGATTGTTCTGCAAATGCATCTTGCTCTTCACGACTATAATTTTTATCTCGGGCACATAGCTCCGCACAATTACCCATGTGCTGGTCATTGTACACATCCCACAAACCATCTTTTATGATGCTGTCTTCAACAGTACCATGTCCCAAGCGATGGCCTGTTCTCCCCTTCGGTAACAAATAGGGAGCAGCGGACATATTTTCCATTCCGCCGGCAATTACCACATGGGCATCACCGCATTGAATTGCCTGTGCACCCAACATGACAGCTTTTAAACCTGATCCGCACATTTTATTAATTGTCAGGCACTCAACATTGTTTGGTAACCCTGCAAAGAGAGCCGCCTGTCGTGCTGGAGCTTGACCTAAACCAGCAGCAAGAACATTTCCCATAATCACTTCATTAACAGCATCGGTGGCAATTCCTGTTTCGTCCAATAATGCTTTAATAGCAGCTGCGCCAAGTATTGGAGCAGCAACGGAAGATAAACTTCCTTGAAAAGCTCCCACAGGAGTTCGTTTTGCCGCAATGATTACAACGTCATTTGAATCCATGATAAAACCTTTATTTAGTATGTACAGTTAATGGGTTGGTCGCTAAAATAACAAACAATTTGTGAATGAAACACAGTTGTCTCGAGATGCCCTGATATATGTAAAAAAACATCGTTAGTTTAGTATTCTTTTCTGTTTCCGTCTTGCACAGTTTATGTCTAAAAAGCGCGCAGGAAGTTAGTATTGTTTAACCCGGGAAACATGAATTTTTCAGGATAAACAAACTGGCAACTTTACGCTATTTATCCGCCATTGGCTTTATCATACGCCTTAATTATCTCTCGTACCAATTTATGTCGTACAACATCACTTTCATTTAATTGAGCAAATCCGATGCCATCCACATCTTTCAGAACTTTCAGGACATCAATCAACCCGGAGTCAGACCGCTTGGGTAAGTCAATCTGGGTAATATCACCAGTAATGACCGCTTTAGAATTAACACCCAGACGGGTCAAAAACATTTTCATCTGCATCAATGTAGAATTTTGTGCTTCATCTAAAATGAGAAAGGCATTGTTCAACGTTCTACCGCGCATATAAGCCAAAGGGATAATTTCGATAATATTTTTATTTAAGAGTGGTTTCAGTTTATTCGCCGGCATCATTTCATTCAACGCATCATAAAGCGGCGTCAGGTATGGATCAACTTTTTCTTTCAAATCGCCGGGGAGAAATCCAAGACTTTCGCCGGCTTCCACAGCCGGGCGACATAGAATAATTCGATCCGCATCATGATTTTCCAGTGCAGCTACAGCAAACGCTACGGCAATAAATGTTTTGCCTGTTCCCGCAGGCCCAACAGAGAATACAATATCATTCCCGTTAACCTTCTTAACATATTCTTTTTGTCCAGCCGTCCGTGGAACAATAGCCCCCTTTTTACCATAATGTATTACGTCTTTGGGCACGTCTTCCGTATGTCCATTTTCTGAGCGAACTACTTTGATTAGTTTGTGAACATCTTTTTTTGTCAATGTCCCTTTTCGACTCAATGTCTGGATCATCTCATGAACAATCTCATGGACCATTTCCACATCCGATTCTTGTCCGTTTAGTTTTATATCATTTCCCCTGACTAAAATATCTGTAGAAAATGATTCGTTTAACAAACGAACATGTGCATCGGCTACGCCGAGAAGAGTTTGTAAATCAACACCTTTTAATTTAATAGTTTTCTTCATCATTTAGAGATTCTGTATTAAGTTTTCAGCCATGAGAAACAGGCAGAAATTAAGCGCCGTAAGAAAGACGTCCTTGAATGTGTAAATTTTATAAGATATCACTCGTGCAATTTACACAATTTTTAATACTTTTTGTATTAGGCTTCACTGCATGTAAAACGCCTAAACCGTTTACTCAGGAGGAAGCATACCAGGAAAATGTACAATACATTAAGTCACAAGCATATGACAACTGGAATAAACGCTCCAACCGTAAAAATGCTACTGTTGCTACTTTCTTTCTGGAAAAAGCTCATTCTCTAGAACCCGAGAATCTCGAAATCGCTTTATTATTAAGTCGAGCTTATCATTTCGAAGCATATTATTTAGAGAGCGATCCTGTTCAAAAGGATAGTTTATACATGATGGGAGCTCGATTAGCCTTACTCATAGTTGAGCAATCACCAGCATATCAACACACACTGGCAACTGTTCCGGGGGATTCAATGCTTAAAGTCACTGAAGCAGTAGCTGTTGTAGAAAAAAAATATATAAGCGCCTTGTATTGGTGGGCTGCAAATATGGGCCGATATCTTTCTCGAAAATCTGTACGCATGCGACTTAATAATAGAGAATTGGTTGAAGCTGTGGTACATCGAATTTTGGCTCTGGATCCTGATTTCTTCTATGGCGGACCTTACCGCTTTTTTGGCGCATTGTATGCCCGTTTGCCAGGAGTTGAGTTGAGCCGTTCTGCAGACTATTTTGAACAAGCGGTAAAATCTCACCCAAATTATTTAGGGACATATGTTTTACGAGCACAGTTTCTGCACACAAAAGCAGGAGACCAGGAAAAATTTATTCAGGATTTAGAATATGTCATAAATGCTGATGCAGCACTTATTCCCGAGGTGATGGCAGAAAACCTCTTTGAGCAGAAAAAGGCTCAATTTTTACTGGATGAAAAAGAAATGTTATTTGAGTAGAAATAGTCTGGGAATTCATTTTTTTAAGTGTCAAATTAGTTTATTGTGTTAAACATCATTTTATATACACTTCTTTTCATTTTGAGTATCTTTTTAATTATGCTCATTTGCCCAGTACGAATTCAGTTAAAGAGTACATTGAAATTTGAGGAAGCTCACATAAATGGATTCTCCCATTTGATGTTGGGATATCGTAAGCGGGGGGTTGGTATAAATATTTACCCTGAAAAAGCCATCACTTTTGGAACATATCATAAACCTATTTATGTAAAAACACTGGGGGATCGATCCCAAGAAACGCATGAGAAAAAACAAACAGAAGATAAAAAATCAATCACGGAAAAATATCAGTTTTTCCGTAAAATTCCTGTTTTGCAATTGACAAAGTCATTCATCCGTTCAACCCGTTGGGAAGAATTCTCCTTAAAAGGAAAACTAGGCTTATCCAATCCGATGTTAACGGGCATGATATTTGGTTTTATGAATTCCTTTAAAGGATTAGCCAGACCTCAAAAATTTATATTAGTTTTGGAACCGGTATTTTCTCAAAAAATGAATACGGATATTGAAGGAATTATGCATGTACGTTTTTTGCCGTTAGTTACTATTGTTCATGCAGGATTTACATACTTGAAATTTCGAAAATAAAGAGGATTGTTATGAATGTAGCAGACTTAATTAAAAGTACATTGGAAGAAGTTCAAAATCTGATGTTAACACGAACAGTTGTGGGTGAACCTATCACAGCAGGCGATCATACTGTTATTCCTGTTTCCAAGGTAACATTTGGATTTGGTGCCGGTGGAGGAACCGGTACAGAATCAAAACAATCCGGAGAAGGTTCCGGAATTGGGGGTGGTTGGAGTATTGAACCAGTCGCCTTTGTGGTTCTTGGAGCTGACGGCGCTAAAATGCTTACAGTCGGCGACAAAGAAAGTGTCGCCGGAAAATTGTTTGACCTTGCACCAAAAGTTATGGAAACCGTGAAAGACATGGTGGATAATAAAACCAAAAAAAGTGAAATTAATGAGGAGAAATCGTCATGAATAAAAAATTGAACGCAGGTGATATAATGACAAAAAAGCTGATTACGTTTACTCCCGAAACACAGGTGCTAAACGCTATTAATACGTTAATCTCTTATCGAATATCCGGTGCACCTGTGTTAGATGAAGAAGGAAACCTGATGGGAATGCTCTCGGAGATTGACTGCATGGAGACGTTTGTACAATCTGTGTATCACAATGAAATGGGTGGATTAGTCAAAGACTTCATGTCTGCAGAAGTGAAAACGATTTCATCTTCAATGGGGATTGTAGATCTTGCAGAATATTTTCTTGAAACACACTTTAGACGACTTCCTGTAGTCGATAATGGGAAACTTGTTGGGCAGGTTAGCCGTAGAGATGTTTTAAGGGCGATTCAAAAACTATCATAAAGGATTAAATATGAAAAGATTCTCAAACATATTTGTCAGCCTTCTGGTTGCACTTTGTCTGAATACAGCTATCGCGAGTGAAACAAAAAATGAAGATGTCAATTCTCTTATTAATAAAAGTATCATAGCTATTCAAGATAAAGACTATGAAAAAGCACTATCATTTATTAACCAAGCTAAGACCGTTAATTACAATAATAATAATTCTCGAGTATCCAAAACAGATGATTCAACAATAGCTGAAATATACCAGATGGAGGGACAATTACTGGAAATATTGGGTAAAAAAGATGAAGCGATATCTGCTTGGTATAATTGTTTGAATTACGCAAAAACGGATGCATTAAAAAGAGAAGCAGAGGTTCATCTTAAACACTTGAGAGATTAATCGATGAAGAAGATTTTAGCTTTTATTTTTCTTTTTTCATGTGCTGATAAACCGGTCGTAAAACCGGATTTTGATTTTTCCCGTATTGAAACAATCGTTATTTATCCTACTCCTGATTTCCGATCGTTTTCCGGTTCCGGAAGCATTATCAATAAAAGCATTGTTTACCATTTAATGAATATGGGAATCAATATCGTAGAAAGAGAAACAACTCCGGCATTAATTAAAGAAGCATCATTATCTCAAACTGGAATTACACAAGCCGAAATTGACGTTAAAATGACGTCCTCTGACTTTGCTTTGTTATGCACACTTACAGAATTCAAAGACCATCAAGTGTTTGTTGTTCCAATAACAATTCGAGATAGAGGATCATCCGTTACAACTGTAGAAACGATTGACGAACCCATTATTACAAAAGATCAAAGCGGAAATGATAATGTCCATTACGAAACGACAACAACTGAAACAATAACGACAATTAAGGGTTCATTAACTGAAAGAGAATCCATCGAATATGTTTCTTCTCGAGTAGGGATGACTGTGCAGCTTCTCAATGCATCAAATGGCGATGTGCTCTGGACAAATACATATTGGTACTCATCTATCAGTCTCACAAATGCGGTGAATGAATGTGTTTATGGCGCATTGAGACCATTAAAAAAATTATTGAAATAAGTTTAATTTTTTTTTATTTGATCAATAAACTGAATAATTTCTGACAAATTATTTTCCATAAGGGGCAAAACCTGTTCTGGGCTGTCCAAAACTTCATCCATATAATCTGAAACAATTTTCAAAAAATATACGTTTTTAGCAGATATAAATTTTAAGGCTGTTTCAATAATTGCAGCAGCCTCCATATCCACCAGTCCTTTATATTTTTCGCCACCATCTGTAACACCTTTAGAAACTGTCGTTAATTGTATTTCTGGGATTTCTGTCTTTAACAAATTATTCGGCAGCCAAACTTTTTTATTCGTTTCAGAAATGATTTTATTGACCAAATACATTTTTCCAATTTCCGTCGCATTTTTTTCCCCACCGGCAATACCTATATTAATGAGCATTGTATTTGAGCAATCCAATCTTTCAAGAAAAGCACCCAACCGCTTACGGACATTTTTTTCGCCAACCCCCGTTGTTAAACATGTTATACCTTCCCGTTGAAAATAAAACAAATTTTCAGAAAGATGTTTTTGCTCTAATTGATATTGCTTTACTATTGGTTCTGCTTCAGATTGGAGAGCCGTAATAATTAGTATATGATTCATTGATATAATTTACATAAAAAAAGCCCCGTCACGAATAATCGAAACAGGGCTTTTTCTAGTTAGAACTGAAATTAATTATTTCAGCAAAAGCGTCTTAGCTGTGTGTGTTTTTCCATTCACATTTACTTTAAACAAGTAAACACCGGAACTCATACTACGTCCGTTATCATTCTTTGCATCCCACCGGACTTCATGTTGACCGGGAGTTTGAATGCCAGTGAATAAGCTACGAACCTTCCGCCCATTTACATCAAATACGTCAATGGAAACCGGTCCGGCTGAACCCATTTCATATTGAAGAGTTGTTGTTGGGTTAAATGGATTTGGATACGCCTGATGCAGCTTGAATTGATCAGGCTGCAATGCAATTTCTCCACCAATAGCTAATGGACCTACATAACTCATTTCCATCCAAAAATCGAGTGTAACATCTTGGATATCTGTCATACCAAATTGCTCTTCTAACATTCCAAAACAATCCAGTGTATCGTAATAGTAGTAGTAATCATCTCCCATCATTTCACAAAAATCAAATTCTGCTTCAAATGATAATGTATCATTTGCTATTTCATAGGCTAGAGAAATTGTATCGGAATATTCATAACCATAATAATCATCATAGTCAGAAAATATCAGAGTTAGAGAATCATCGGTGGCAGACCATTCAAATTCTGATGTATCGGTCCATTCATAACCATAATAGTCATCAAAACCGCTATAAATTTCAAAACCTGTTCCATCACCATAAAATTGAAAATACATGGATTCATCTTCACCTGGATCAGGACCAAAATCCTGCGCGAAGATTGGCGTTTCAAATGGAGTATTTGCTGTTAAATCTATTGTGCCGAGAACTAAAGTACCATTTAATGTAATGATCGTATCCCCCGGATCATTTGAAAATTCCAAAGCAGTTATATCCACTCTAAATAATGTTGTATCAATTGAAAGAGAACTACCAACATCCTCATTCTCAAAATCATAAAATACTGTATCTCCATTTACAATTTCTGCACCAATGAATTCTGCAAAACTATACGTACCATAAGAAGCAAATGTCATTGCATAAAATGGTAATTCGATATCTACTTCTTCATAATAATAATCATAACCAAAATTGATGGGATTGTTAGAAATAATTAAAATAGTATATCCATAGAATGACGTTAACATCATATAGTCCATTGAATCTACAGCAGACCCGGAAATGCCAATACTTCCTTCTGCCGGCTCCATGCCATAAAGCTGCATGAAATTCATGATTGATTGATCTGTCCCCACGGTCATCCAAACTGTTGCATCTTCATCTTCATGTTCCCATTCACCCAATAATTCGGTGGGATCCATCATGGAACGGTTCGATGGTTTGCCGGGGATATTTTTCCAGGAGTATGCTTTTTTGGAAAATTGCTGCTGTATTTCTTTCGGTAATTGCTGAAGTTGATCTTTAAAAAGATCTGCAATTTTATCTCCGCCAAAACACATGGAAATAAATGTTATTGAAATGATTATCTGTTTCATGGTTGCCTCCCGATGATTTGATTATTCATTAATTATGTATAATATACAGTTATTATTAATATTATTCAATATATTTTTAAGTCTTTGCTAATGGTCCTATGATTTCTAATAAGTGTAAGAATTTATTTTTATATTTTTCTTTTTCGTCCCTAGTGTCAGCAATAATTAATCCACAACGATGTTGTATGTGTAATTGATTTAAATATTGACGAATCTGATTTTCAGTATATGTATCTTTTTTCATGGTACATCCTTTCTGAATTACAACTGAAACTACAGCAAAATATGCTCTGAAGCCGTGCGCGTCATCACACTTGAAATAACAAGGGTAGCAGTTCTCCTGCTTTACCTTTATACACATGGTCAACCATCCAAGCTTGTTCACTGGGCTTCGGATTCACTTCAATACACATTGCACCGGAAGATTTAGCCAGTTGGGGATAACCTGCTGCCGGCCACACCACTCCGGATGTACCGATACTGATAAATAAATCGCATTTGGAAATGACTTCATCCGCTTGCTGAACTGTATCGGGATCGAGCATATCGCTGAACCAAATAATATCCGGACGAAGCCACGCACCACAGTCACATTTTCGTTTCGAAAAAGGTCCCTTGCTCAAATCTTCTTTTACCCAATCTTCCCTGTCACACCTTATTCGCCAAATACTGCCGTGGAGTTCTATCACATTCTCCGATCCTGCACGCTGGTGCATACCGTCAATATTTTGGGTTACAATTACGACATTTGGATGAACTTTTTGTAGAGCAGTAATAACATCATGTCCCTTATGTGGAAAACATTTCAATGCTTCTTCCCGGCGTAAATCATGGAAATCAAACACCTTCTCCGGATTCAGTTCCCATGCCTCTTGGCACGCGTATTCCTGCCAGTTATATTCGCGCCAAACGCCTCCTTCTCCGCGGTATGTGGGAACACCCGATTCTGCGGACATACCGGCGCCCGTAAAAAAGATAATACGCTTAAATATGTTAATATTTATTGTATTGATTTCCATAAAATGTACTACTGTCTAAGAATGTAACGCGGATATTCGTGTCTGTCGTATTGTTACTCCTGATTGGGAATCGGTTTTTTCGGATGCACCATGGGCACAAAACGCACAGGAATCACCGATTCCTTATCCATGATGCCACCCTGCAGTTTGGTAATAACCCATAATTCCTGCCAGATACTACCCACTGGGATAACTAATCGGCCGCCAATTTTTAATTGTTCAAACAATTTTGGAGGCAACTCAGGTGGAGCTGCAGTGACTATAATCGCATCAAAGGGTGCTTCATTCGGCCAGCCCTGGTAGCCGTCACCCCATTTTACATGAATATTATCATAGCCAAGATCTTTTAGTGTTTTTGCTGATCTTTCTGCTAATTCTTTCACAATCTCAATTGTAAATACTGCATTACAAAGGGGTGACAATACTGCAGCTTGGTAGCCGGAACCGGTACCGATCTCAAGCACTTTTTCATTGCCCTTCAGTTTTAAAAGCGAAGTCATTAACCCTACGATATAGGGCTGGGATATGGTTTGTTCATAACCAATTGGCAATGGAAAATCCCCGTAGGCATAGGGCCACTGATCATTGGGAATAAATTCATGACGGGGCGTTTGGCGCATGGTATTTAATACTCGATGATCTGAAACTCCACGAGCCTTGATCTGGTTGTCTACCATTTCCTTGGCTTTTTGCTCCCAATTTTCAACTTGTGAAAAAACTGGGCACTGAATCCAGATATAAACCCACAGCAGAAGAAAAATGCGACTCATGAAGGAATGTAGTATAAGATTAAGTAAAAGAAAAGGGGGACTATTTTTCCCTTTTGAAATACATCAACCGAGTTGAATTTAGATTGACACAATCAATTTATTCCAAAAGGGAAATCGTCAGTTTTAAAAGCTGCTCGCTCATATTCCAAAGCCGGCGCTGATCTTCCACATTCTGTGATTGAGCTGAACTTGTCTTTGGTTTGCACTTTGAAAAATATTTACCGCTGACATTTTCTACTTCAGCTGAAGAAGTAAGGTAGATACTTGTTTTTGCACCATTACGAACATTAATTGCGCCTATAACTTTTGCAGCTGTAAGACCCATGCGGATGGTGGATTTATTATTATTACCAAAATTTGAATTAACAAACCCGGGGTGCAAGCAATTGACTGTTGTAGCACTTCCTTCAAGTCTGCGGGCTAATTCATATGTAAACATAACATTGCATAATTTGGATTTGCAATAGGCCGGCCAGCCTTTATAACTACCTTGACCTTGAAGATTGTCAAAATTCAGGTTGGTGTTCAAGTGGGCATCTGATGCAACATTCACTATACGAGATTTCGGTGTTGCTTTAAGTGTATCTAATAGTAAGTCAGTAAATAAAAAATAAGATAAATGATTCAGGGCAAATGTGTTTTCAAATCCTTCTTCTGTTTTTCCAAATTCAGAAAAATATGCTCCAGCATTGTTTAATAGAACATCAATACGATCAAACGTTGATTGAATTTCTTTCGCCAACTGACGAACCTGTTCCATAGAAGATAAATTCGCTTTAAAAAATGTTACATTTTCATTACCCGAAGCATTGATGATTTCACTTTTGGTTTTGGAGATTTTTTCAGTATTCCTACCAACCAATCCAAGAGTAAAACCCATTTTAGCTAGGTTTAATGCTGCTTCTTTGCCAATGCCGTCTGTAGCGCCGGTGATGATACATACTTTACCTTGATGGGGCAATTTACTTTTTCTTTATAATCTGGATGTTCAATTCATCCAGTTGATTGTCGCTGACTGAATCCGGTGATCCATCCATAAGCGAAAGAGCCGATGTTGTTTTTGGAAACGCAATAACGTCCCGAATATTGCTGGAACCAGTCAACAGCATCACAAGACGATCAAAACCAAAAGCAATCCCGCCATGGGGCGGTGCGCCATAGGTTAGAGCTTCAACCAGAAAACCAAATTTTTCCTGGGCTTCTTCTTGGCTCAACCCAAGCAGAGAAAACACTTTATTCTGAATCTCCGGGTTATGAATACGAATGGAACCGCCGGCAATCTCATACCCATTCAAGGTTAAATCATAGGCCCGTGCTTTTAATGATTCTGGATCAGAATCGAGTTCATTTACATTTTGCGTTGTGGGTGATGTAAAGGGATGATGCAAAAACGTTAATTTGTCCGTCTCTTCATCAATCTCAAACATGGGGAATTCTGTCACCCAAAGTGGTTTAAAATCATTTTTATCTGCCAAATTTTCACGGTTTGCAATTTCAACTCGCAAAGCGCCTAAAGATTTTTCTGTTACCGAGCGTTCATCCCCAATCAAGAAAATGATATCGCCATCACATATGCCCGTTGAACTGATGAGTTCTTTTTGTAAATCATCACCAAAGAATTTGGATATACCGCCGGTGAGTTGTCCTTCCTCCATTTTCATCCAAGTCAAACCTTTTGCTTTAAACGATTTAACAAGGTCTGTCATTTCATCAATATTTTTTCGGGAATATTTAGCGCCACCTAAAACAACAATTGCCTTTACACATTCTGCTGATTTAAACGCATTGAAGTCTGATACGTCCGTAAACTGTTTTACGTCTTGAAGAAACAGTTCATAGCGCGTATCCGGTTTATCCGAACCATATTTGGACATGGCTTCATCATAAGTAATTCTGGGAAATGGGTCCGGCAATTCTGTGCCGATCACTTCCTTAAAAACGTGCCGTGTCATGCCTTCCATATTTGAATAAATATCCTCTTCATCCACAAATGACATTTCAATATCAATTTGAGTGAATTCCGGTTGGCGGTCGGCGCGAAAGTCCTCGTCCCTGAAGCATTTTACGATCTGGAAATAACGGTCAAATCCGGAAATCATTAAAATCTGTTTATAAATTTGGGGCGATTGGGGTAAAGCATAAAATTTGCCGTTATGCAATCTGCTGGGTACCAGGAAATCCCGAGCTCCTTCCGGAGTGGATTTCATTAAAATGGGCGTTTCCACTTCCAGAAAATTATTTTCGGATAGAAATCCACGGACGGCTTGATACGCTTTGTGGCGTGTAATAATATTGTACTGGAGTTCATCAGTCCGTAGTTCTAAATAACGATATTTTAAGCGCAGGTCTTCAGATGCACTTTCCCGATCAGTTATCACAAAAGGTAAAGGCGTTGTTTCGCTTAATAACTCCATTGTATCAACCATTACCTCTATTTCGCCGGTGGACATATCCGGATTAACAGCATTTTCTCCCCGAGCCTGTACCGTGCCCTTGACGGAAAGGACATCTTCCATGGACAATTTTTTTACTGACTCAAAATCGCCATCATAATCTTCTGAATTAAAAACAATCTGTGTTTTTCCGTAACGGTCTCGGAGGTCAATGAAAATGACTTGACCGTGCAGGCGGACCGTATTCACCCAGCCGTTTAAATTGACTGATTCGCCAATGTGATCTTTTCCAAGTTCTCCGCAGGTGTGGGTTCTTTTTAACATAGATTAATTATTTTTGCATAAAAAAAAGCCGCACAAAGTTACGAGCGGCTGAAGTATAATTGTACTGTAAATCAACGTTTCGATACGTTTAATCGATTTATCGCCCGCAATAATGATATATCATTTCGTGCAGCATCAATATTTTTATCATCTTGCCTAACCTTCGCACGTTTCAATGCTTCTTCAGCTCGAGCAGTATCAATTTCATCAGCACGTTCATATGTTTCCAGTAATAGTTCTACTTTTTCTTTTGTGACTTCAGCAAAACCACCACTTGTAGCTAAAAAATGATCCTTCCCATTCTGGGTGACTTTTATTTCACCCACATCCAGTGCAAAGATGGCTTCTCTGTGGTTCGCCATAACTCCAAATAATCCATCCAATCCCGGACAGCGTACATAGTCGACCTGACCTTCATCACTGATTTTTGTTGGTGTTACAATCTCAAGTTGGAAAGAACTCACTATGCAGCCTTTTTCGCATTATCAAAAGCTTCATCAATACCGCCCACATATGAAAACATGTTTTCATGGAGTTCATCCGCATCGCCATTTAAGATTGCTTCAAATCCGGAAACCGTATCTTCCAGACTTACATAACGCCCTTCTTTACCGGTAAACTGCTCGGCTACAAAGAAAGGTTGACTCATAAATTTCTGCATTTTTCGAGCGCGTGATACTGTAAGTTTATCTTCATCTGAAAGTTCATCCATTCCCAAAATAGCAATAATGTCCTGAAGATCTTTGTATTTCTGTAAAACGGACTGTGCATTTCTCGCTACATTATAATGACGATCACCGATGACTCGTGGATCAAGAATCCGAGACGTAGATGCCAGGGGATCCACTGCAGGATAAATTCCCAATTCAGCAATTTTACGTTCCAATACAGATGTTGCATCCAAGTGAGCAAAGGCTGTTGCCGGGGCGGGATCGGTCAAGTCATCCGCAGGAACATAAACAGCCTGCACCGATGTAATCGAACCTTTTTTGGTTGATGTAATACGTTCCTGAAGGTCGCCCATCTCTGTGGACAACGTTGGCTGATAGCCAACAGCTGAAGGCATACGTCCTAACAAAGCTGATACTTCTGAACCGGCTTGGGTGAATCGAAAAATATTATCAATAAAGAGTAAAACATCTTTTCCTTCATCATCACGGAAATATTCCGCCATGGCTAATCCGCTCAAGGCAACGCGAAGACGAGCTCCCGGCGGTTCATTCATTTGACCAAAAACCATGGTCGTTTTATCTATAACACCGGATTCACTCATTTCTAAATATAAATCGTTACCTTCGCGAGTCCGTTCGCCTACACCGGCGAAGACAGAATAACCACCGTGTTCCGTTGCAATATTGCGAATTAATTCCTGAATCAAAACAGTTTTACCTACACCGGCTCCGCCGAAGAGGCCTGTTTTTCCACCTTTTGTGTAGGGTTCCATAAGATCCACAACTTTAATTCCTGTTGCCAACATTTCGGTAGATGTAGTTAAATCTTCAAATTTGGGTGCAGGTCGGTGAATGGGATTTCGCTTTGCCGTTTTTACTTCCTCTTTTCCATCAATAGTATTTCCGATGACGTCAAACAATCGACCCAATGTTTCCGGGCCAACAGGCATTGAAATGGGTTCACCCATATCAACAACTTTATGCCCACGGACAAGCCCATCTGTAGAATCCATGGCAATCGTTCGGACAACTCCATCGCCTAAATGCTGCGCAGTTTCCAGTACTAATGTACCTTTTTCGCCACGATCAACTTTCAGTGCATTCATAATTTTAGGTAAATGTCCATCTTCGAAAAGGACATCCACCACGGCGCCCATTATTTGTGATACTTTTCCATCAACTGGCATAATTATTCCTTTATTTCGTAAATAGTTTTAGGTAGTGTTTTAATCATTTTTTTCGTCTTTGAGTTTAATGAGTCTTTGAGTTTAATGAGTC
>JACNLB010000076.1 GCA_014381755.1 Fidelibacterota bacterium
TAATGAAAAATGGCATGAAATAATCCTGCGGAGTGGCGGACTGATACGCCAATTTCGCATAATAGCCCACACCAATGGCTGAAAGAACCATGACGATAGAAACAACTTGCGTTACTATTGCACCACCAACTTTATCTGCAAGTTTTCCACCAAATGGGCGAATCAGCGCACCGATAAATGCACCCACCCATGCAAACATGAATGTCGCCGGACCATCCGGATTTGCCACATGCTGCCAAACGCCATCGGCTCCGAGAATATGTTTTACACCAAAAATAAATTTGATGGATAATCCTACCGCTGCCGAAAAACCGATAAACGAACCAAAGGTCATTACATAAATTATTGTCATGACCCAGGTATGTTTATTATCAAATATCTTGAACTGCCGTTCCAGGTTTTTCTTTATTTCGCCCGGTGACAGTGCTTTCATCAAAAAGACGGTCGCTGCAATGACAGCCGGTAAAACAATCCATTTTACCCACGTCAAAGTTTTGAATGCTAAAATGAAATATAATCCAACAGCAGCGGTTACAAATCCAATGAGCAATAACCATGCAATGCGTCCAAAGGAAACCATAGGGCTTTTGAGTCCCGGTGTGACTGCTTCGGTGGTAATATTATTCATTCTTCTCCATCCAAAATAGGCTAGTGGAATGAGCCAGAGCATCCACACCCACCCAGCATTCGCCAACCATGTTTCCGAACCGGCTGCAATCCGTTTAAAAATAGTTCCACTATTACTTTTCAGAATCATGGATCCACCACTGAATGCACCCAACATGGGGAATGTCATAACAAGTGGAATTAATATCTGCATAGTTGTTACACCAAAATTTCCCAGACCGGCATTCATTCCAAGTGCATAACCTTGCATACGTTTCGGGAAGAAAAAACTGATATTGCTCATAGAAGAAGCAAAGTTTCCACCTCCAAAACCTGACAAAAATGCCAAAATTTGAAACACCCACAATGGTGTATTCTCATCTTGCAAAAATACGCCGGCACCAAAAGCAGGAATCATTAGCAACGCTGTGGTGAAGAATATCGTATTCCTTCCACCAGCAAGACGGATAAAAAACGAACTTGGAATCCGCAACGTCGCCCCGGTCAATCCTGCAATGGCAGTTAAAGTAAAAAGTTCGGTGGGTGAAAATGGGAAACCCAAGTTTTTCATTTGAACCGTAATAATTCCCCACATAAGCCAAACAGAAAAGCCTACCAAAAGACTTGGAATGGAAATCCACAAATTCCGCGTGGCAATGGCTTTCCCTGTAGAATCCCAAAATCCTTTGTCTTCAACATCCCATTGTTTTAAATCAGCATTACTCATAATCGTATCTCCTTGTTTTTATGTGTTTAAATTTATTCGTCAGCAAATGAGCCTTTGGGTTCTTCTAAAAATGCCCAGCAATAAAAGAAACTCAAAAATGCACCCCCAGCAATTATGAAAAAGAATGTTTTTGCATCCACGAGAGAATATGTTACTAGATAAATGACCGCTCCCACATTTCCGTAGGCACCGGCCATTCCGGCAATTTGTCCCGTCATTTTCTTATTAATCATAGGAATCACCGCAAAGGTTGCCCCTTCAGCTCCCTGAACAAACATGGAAGCTAAAATCGTAATTACAATGGAAACGATGAGCCAAGACATGCCATCAAACATAGGCACAACCGTTTGAACGCCATTCACAACAGGACCCCATTCCCCGATATGTGCCATACCCAAAAAGCCCATGGCGATTCCAAACATATAAATCAACATAGTCTTCTTACGGTTTTTCATAGTGTCGGATAAAAGTCCGCCCAATGGTCTTGCAAACAGATTTACAAAAGCAAAAGACGATGCAATAAGTCCGGCAAGCGTTGCAGTCATAATATAACTTCCGTCTCCACCGGTTAATTTTGCGAAGGTCGTTTCAAAAAACATGGGTAGCATGGACACCACTGCAAGCTCCGAACCAAAATTTGCAAAATATGTGCTGTTTAATGCCGCCACACTTGACCAATGATATTTTTCTTCTTCAGGAACGCCTGCTTTCAAGTAGGGCAAATTAATTTGCAACGTTTTGGCAACATGAGCAATATAGATCAATGCCAAGACGCCATAAACCATGGTCAAAATATCTGATGAAATAAGTGGGATACCATCCACTTTAATACCACCAATTCTCCATGCTAAAACACCCATGGCACCCACTAACGGAAATGACCATACAATATATTGAACCAAATCAACATAAGATGTAACCATCATGGGTTCGGTCTTTTTCGTCTTTGCGATGGGTCGGTCTGCAGAATGATCTTTAACCAAGAAGTAATACATAATACCGTAAACAAAAGAAACACCGGCGTTTAAAATCATGGCATATCGCCACGCATCTTCGGCAAACCCAAGGGTATCTCTGAAAACAGAAATGGCAATCCAAGGTAATGTCATGGCAGCCCAAGCAGAACCAAAATTCCCCCAACCTGCGTAAAATCCTTCGGCTCTACCAATCATTTTTGGTGGAAACCAATTAGCGACCATTTTAATCCCAACTACAAAACCGGCACCGATGGAACCCAAAATCAATCTGGAAACGAGCAACTGCGTAAACGAATCGCCCAAGGCAAAAAGCCAGGCAGGAATCGCCATCAACACCATGAGTCCTGAAAAAACAATGCGTGGACCGTAGCGGTCAATAAGTGCTCCAATGATGATACGAGCCGGAATGGTTAACGCCACATTGCTGATGGCCAGCACTTTCAGATGTTCTCGTGTGAGCCAACCTACATTTTTAAGCATAGTCGTCGCCAAGGGCGCCATATTGAACCAAACATAAAAGGTGATGAAAAACGCAATCCAAGTAAAATGCAGGACGCGAATTCGTTCTTTCCCGAAGTCAAGTAATTCAGGGACAGGTCGTTTATTATTTCCGTTTGTCATGATGTTTCCTTTGTTTGTAATTATGAATTATAAATTTTTTGAACTTCTGATAGATTTTCGATTCCAATTCCAACGAACCAGTTGAGGTTTTCGCCATAAGTAGGGATTAGGTAAAACTAAAATATGCACCAAGCGCGTGTAAGGGAATAAAAGAATAATCGAAAATGCGCCAATAATGTGCAATTTGATGGTGAACGGCAAGGCAACCACATAGGATAAATCCGGGCTTAATTTGAAGACGGACCATAAATAAGGTGCCAAGGATGCGGCAAACCAGCTTGAACCCCAGCGATGGAAATAGGCTGTGTAAAGTCCGCTTAATACTTGCACAGCCAAGATACCCAAAACCATCCAATCAGCAGATGATGTTACAAATCTGGCTCGGGCGTTTGTATTTCTTCTGGATACCATATTGATTAAACCCACCAAGGTCATGAGCCCAAAAATGAACATGGCAATTTCCATAATATAAAGACGGGCTGGAACGCTATTCCACCACAAGACCGTTTCGGGCAATAAGAACCAAAGGAAATGAGCAGTAAGGACAGCAATAATGCCATAATGAAAAGGTACTAATCCCCAAAAATGTTGACGGTTTTCCAAAAACTGGGAAGACAAACTTGAATAGGTAAATGCCTTTGAGCGATACCGCTGTATGGTAACGACAAAAAAAGTGAAGAGTGTTACATACGGAAAAAGCTGAAAGAAAAATGTGTCAAAATATGTTTGAAATTGTTCCATTTTGCTTAATTCTCCTGTGTTTCGGTTTGGTGCGAGAGGACACCATGAATAAATTGGATTAAATGTTTATACGGACTTTCCGTATCTCCGAAGCCTTTGATGATTTTTTCCGTAGCAGGAATAACGCGCGTTCGGACGAATTCGTTTCTGTCGCTTTCATCCATTTTTGGAAGGACAGATAAAATATGCGTTAGATGATCTGGCAATTCAGATGTTTCTTTAATATTAAATTCCCGAAGCATTTCCCGCACACGAACCATAAATACGCCACGCTCATAATTTTCTCCATGCAAATGCCAGCCCAAATCCAAACAGGTGTTCGGTGTAAAATCAAATAGTTGAGTAAACTCTTCCTGCAGTTTTGTCAATTCAGTCTCATTCACATGTTCACTGAAAATCTGAAAATCATCCGTTTTTTCACCGTTCAGTGATTGACTCACCTTTTCCAAGTCAGAACGAATATCCGATTCAGGATATGAAATCAATGGAACGAGTTGAGTGTAAATTCCTTTATTCATTT
>JACNLB010000104.1:0-7618 GCA_014381755.1 Fidelibacterota bacterium
CGGGTATCGCTTGTTTAATCGGTTCCATCATTATGTATTTTATCAATCCACCAAAAAAGAAAATGATAAAAAAGGGTGCTGTAGAATTAGCAAGCTAAAGAGAATTAGTAAATAATAAATTAGGTTAAATAAATAAATTAGAGGATAATTATATATCTATCTGTTTACAATTAATCATGAATCAAGAATAAATTTAATTGGAATAGAAACCCATACAGCAACGGGTTTATCGCGCTGGTAGGCAGGTTTGAATCTTGTTTTTCTTATCGCCTCCATTGCTGCTTCATTCAGACCCGTATTTGGAACACCTACCAAAATTTCCATGTTTTTCACTCTTCCTTTAATATCTACAAATACATATACAATTACTGTTCCATCGACCCCAGCTTCTCGTGCTAAATCAGGATATTTTATATTGTTTTTAATTGCTGCATAACCACCAATAGGTTCTGGTGGAGAATCATATGCTACAAATTTTACATTGGGTCCACTTGATGGAGGTGGTGGAGGGTTCATTGTCAATGGATTATATGAATCAAATGTAGTTTCATCGATTGTTAAATCTTCAGATATATCCTCACTTTCAGATTCAATAGGAACCGTTGGTCTTGCAGGTGGTGGAGGTAAATCAATTTGTTGCGTTAGAGGAATATCGATTTGTTCAATATCAATATTTGCAATTGATTCCAATTGAATTCTATTTATATGGCCTCGAGGTATAAAAAATAAAAAAGATGTTATGAGAATCATTGATATTAACGTGGAATATCTAATTACCACTGGATAATTATCATGGAGGACTTTTGACGGTAAATGCTGAAAATTCATGGCTATTTATTATCTAAATAAAGACCTTAATATCTTATAATAAATTACACCATTAATACGTAATATTTCAATGATTTGTAGATAGAATAATTAAATTTTGAAATATAGAATAATTATTTCTAACATATGATAAATATAGAGTTTAATCGGTTAGTTTTATTCTTAATTTTCGGGACGAAATAATGTCAAAATATCCAGGTATTAAATCTACAGCGGACGGAGCAGCAATCGTAGTATGGGTTGAAACCCACATTACTCAAGGTGCATGCGCATATCCAATTACATCTTCAACTACAATGGGTTCCGGTTACCAGGCTGTCATTTCAAATGGCGGTACAAATATCTGGGGTGAAAGTATGGCTTTCATTGAATCGGAATCAGAACACAGTTCTGCGTCCGCATGCGAGGGATTTTCCCTAGCCGGTGGTCGAGTAACCAACTTTACTTCGGGACAGGGATTGGTGTTGATGAAAGAAGTCTTATACACCATTTCCGGGAAAAGACTTCCCGTTGTATTTCATATTGGTGCTCGTGCCCTAACATCACACTCACTAAATGTTCATGCGGGACACGACGATGTGATGGCGGTAACAGATTGTGGTTGGGGAATGCTTTTCGCCCGAAACGCTCAGGAAGCAGGTGACTTGGCACTAATATCCCGTAAGACAGCCGAAGACACCCAAACGCCATTTTTTAATATTATGGATGGATTTCTGACAACACATACCATCGAGAATGTCTATTTACATGAACCGGAAATGATGGATAAATTTGTTGGTAAACCTCAAGATAATTTGATAAATATGATGGATCCATATCACCCGATCATGTCGGGTGTTGTTCAAAATCAGGATTCATACATGAAGGGAAAAATTGCTCAAAGGATTTATACAGATAAAATAGAACAAACTCTCGTTAACAATATGGATGAGTTTTATAAACTCACCGGTCGTCAATATGGACTCATATCAGAATATAAAATGGACGATGCCGAATTTGCTATCGTTGGATTAGGGTCTATGATAGAAACTACTGAAGCAGCCGTGAATTATCTCCGAAAAGAAAAAGGTATCAAAGTAGGCATAGTCCATGTGACTTCCTTCAGACCATTTCCGGGAAAACAAATTGTCGAAGCATTAAAAAATGTTAAAGCAATTTCAGTGTTGGAAAGAATGGATAATCCCTTGGCAGAAAGTAATCCATTAACAATGGAAATAAAATCGTCATTTGCTGATAATCTAAATCCGGATGAAAATGGACACGTTAAAATACCAAAAATATTTTCCGGATCAGCTGGATTAGGGTCCAGAGATGTTCGCCCGGATGACATAATGGCTGTTGTGGAAAATATGCTGAAAAATGATAAAAAATATTTTGCAATTGGCATTGATCATGAATTGGCATTAGAAACTGGGGAATCCACAGATATTCGATCGGACGGTACGTTTTCTATGCGAGGTCATTCTGTTGGTGGATATGGATCGGTTACAACCAATAAAATTATTGCGACAATTGTAGCAGACCTTTTTGATATGTATGTCCAGGCATATCCAAAGTACGGATCGGAGAAAAAAGGATTACCTACCACGTATTATTTAACCGTAAGTCCGGACAGGGTAAAAACGCATAACGAACTTGAGTTTGTTGAATTTGTACCTCTGAATGATGTGAATGCATTTAACTTGGCTAATCCATTAAAAGGTCTACAGCCCGGTGGAATGCTCTTTGTCCAATCTCCTAAAACTGAATCCAGTAAAATTTGGTGCGATTTTCCTAAGTGGGCACAAAAAATTATCCATGAGAAAAAAATAAAAGTTATGGCCCTCGATACAGTGAAAATTGCCCGGGAAGTTTCTTCAAAAGTGGATTTAATCCAAAGGATGCAGGGCATTGTATTGCTGGGAATTTTTCTAAAAGCAACTCCATTTTTAGAACGATCCGACATTACTGAAGATGAATTAATGCAAGGTGTAGAAAAATCACTAAGAAAGTATTTTGGAAAACGAGGTGAACAGGTTGTACAAGACAATCTAAATGCTGTTAAACGCGGATTTAATGAAGTCTTCGAAGTTAAACAAGAAGTTGCAAAGGAAGAAGTATCAGTATGAGCACACTCGTTTCTGAATTAAACAAAAAAAACGCATTTGACATTTTAGATGTAGGAGATTTTAACGATAGAATCGTTGGGGCTTATAATAATGGTACTGCTGAAGAGGGGCTCCCAGCTGATGATACAACTGCAAGAAGTTTAATCCCTGCCGGAACAGCGGCTCTTCGTGATTTTAGTTATATCGCACCGGATATACCCGTGTTTACATCAGAAAATTGTGTGGCGTGTATGGAGTGTGTTACCCAATGTCCGGATACGGCGATTCTTGGTAAAGCCATTCCTGAATCGAAATTAGACGAAACGATTGGTAAACTGGAATCCGGTGAAATGAAAGGGTGGATTTCTGATCAGTGGGCAGATACGAATAAATTTTCAAAGGTTCCAAAAAAACAAGGCAAAGAGCCAGCCAAGTTTGGGATTTTTATTGATCCCACAAAATGTAAAGGGTGTGCTGAATGTGTAGACGCTTGTGGTGATCATGATGCATTAGCCATGATTACAAAAGTAGATGATACAATTCCAACATATCAAAAAGCGTTTGAATTTTTCACATCATTGGGAGAAACACCCTCTGAATACATAAATGAAAGAGTATTGGTAGATATGATGCTCGCAAGTGATTCCATGCTTTATACCGGTGGAGCCGGATCATGTATGGGATGTGGTGAAGGGACAGCATTGAGAATGATGCTCGCCGCTACTGGATTTGTTTATGGCAAAGAAAGCATTGGACTCGTCGCTGCCACAGGATGCAACACTGTGTATGGATCGACGTATCCCTACAATCCATTTTTAGTTCCCTGGACAAATTCACTTTTTGAAAATGTGTCTGCAGATGCCATGGGCATTCGGGCACGATGGAACCAAATGGGTTGGCAGGATAAAAAACTCTGGACCATCGGTGGTGATGGCGCAATGGTAGATATCGGATTTCAATCCCTGTCACGAATGTTGGCATCTGGTATGGATATCAATGTTTTGATTTTGGATACTCAGGTTTATTCAAACACAGGAGGCCAAACATCCACAGCCACGTTTACAGGTCAGGATGCGAAAATGTCAATGGTGGGAAAAGCAATTGGTGGAAAAATAGAAAAACGAAAAGAAATTGCAAATCTATGTATGATGCACCCGGATATCTTTGTTGCCCAAACGACATCAGCCCATACAAATCATTTTTATAAAGCAATCATGGCGGCGAATGAATATCCTGGTCCCGCTGTGATTAATGTTTATACCACGTGCCAGCCGGAACATGGCGTCGCCGATGATATGGCAATGCAGCAAGCAAAGTTGGCAGCAGATTCCAGGGCTTTCCCTGTCTTCATCTATGATCCAACTAAAGGAGAGAAATTTTCAGAACGGCTATCTCTCCAGGGAAATCCAGCTAAAAATAAAGATTGGTTTGTGAACCCTAAAACGCAGGAACAAATTGATTTTATTTACTTTGCAAAAACTGAAGGCCGCTTCGCAAAACATTTTGATAAAGAAGGGAATGCTGATGAAATAATGAAATCCAGTCAAGAAGAACGGCTTTCAAACTGGCATTTACTCCAAGAACTGGCAGGAGTTATTTCATGAATAAAAAGACATATCAATTAAAAAATAACAATAAAATTACTATACGAGATTTAACCCTAAAAGATGTTTCATTATCATATAAATTTTTTCAAGCTATTCCTGAATCAAAGAGAAAGTATTTTCGGAGTGATGTAACAAACAAAAAACATTTAAAAGAAAGAGCAGAACAAGCTGAATCAGGTAATATTATTCGGCGAATTGCATTGTTTGAGAAACAAATTGTTGGTGACACTTCTTTGGAAATAGATACAGATTCCTGGAAAAGTGGTACAGCATTTTTACGGCTTGTCATTGATCCAAGTCATTCCGGGAAGGGTGTACAATATGCTTTAGCAAAAGATATGTATGATATTGCAAATAGTAAGCATATAGAAAAAATTGTTGCAAAGTTTATGAGACCCCAGAAAGATATAATGGATATCTACACCAATTTAGGATTTAAAATGGAAGGCGTTTTACCTGATTATGTACACGACTTAAAGGGGAAAGAACAGGATATGGTTATTATGGTTGCTTCCCTCGAAGACCTTCGATCAGCCCACAGTTTTATTGGCGATTGGCTGGACAATGATCACAGTTCAGTTGGTGCAGGGGAGATGTAGCATCAAAACTCTTTTATTTTCATACTAGCAGAAATGGATAAAATTTCTATAACACAGCCCAAAAAAGAAGAATTGACTGCTCAAGGTATTTTTGATTGGCCTGTTTGGGAATGTGGTATTTCTGAATTTCCGTGGTTTTATAGTGATAAAGAAACGTGCTATATTTTGGAAGGTGAAATTGAAGTACTTACAGATGTAGAAACAGTTACTATTAAACCGGGAGACTATGTTGTTTTTCCTAAAGGATTAAATTGTACATGGAAAGTAAGCACTGCGGTACGTAAACATTATAATTTTGGATAAATATGTTAAATCTTGATTGGCGGATAAGATTAATTATTGGCATCGGTATGCTCATCGGTTCTGGTATAGCATTTTATTGGGGATATCAGTTAAAAATTACATCCGAACCATTTAGTCATATCTGGGTATTGGCATTGGGATTCGCATGGGTTGGTAGTAGCCAAGTCCAAAAAGCATTCAATAAAGAGTCCCAGGACCTGGATTGAATTCTATATCATTTTCATCATCATCTTAAATTAAATTCTCCACCCTATGCGGGAAGTAGTTTATAGATACCTGAATACGTATGAGCCTTTTGATATGTTTGGCTCGGAACACATTTTTGCCATAGTAGGTGCTCTAGCTGTTATAATAATATTTCCTATATATGCTAAACGTAATCTGAATAAAGATACGCAAAATAAAATTGGCATGTTGATTGGCTGGCTTGTTTTTGGTAACTATATTACATGGATCGGTTTGGAAGGCATCGCCGGTACATTTGACGTAAAACTGCATTTGCCGGTCCATTTGTGCCGTTTCGCCAATTTAATGATGCCATTGCTAATGGTTTGGCGTAGTTATTTTGTTTATGAAATACTTTTTTTCTGGGGTTTTTCCGGCATTCTGCAGGCGTCCATCACTCCGGATATTGCAGCGGGATTCCCCCACTTCCATTACTTCCGATTCTGGGTGGGACATCAGGGTCTGATACTTGCTCTCGTCTATGCAACGGTCGTTTACGAAATTCGTCCCACATTTAAAAGTTTGATAAAATCATTTATAGGATTAAATGTTTTTCTGGGATTTGCTGCAATTGTCAATGTTTTAATGGATGCAAATTATTTTTGGATCTGCGGTAAACCGGTTAATCATATCGGTGAACGTATCCCAACTCTCCTGGATTATTTAGGCCCTTGGCCGTGGTACATTCTTATAGCAGAATTTGTAGCATTGGCTCATTTTTTATTAGCTTACAGCCCATTTTATTTCATAAATAAACGAAAGGCACAGCAATGAACCGAAATGTAATGTTTGTAATTATTATCGGGTTAGCAGCTGCAATGATGATAGTGAATAAACAGAAAGAAGAAATAATGATTCTCCCTCCGGTGGCAGAAAAAGCACCTCATAAAACAACGGTCCATGGCTATGAACGCGTGGATAATTATCATTGGATGCGTTTAACCGATGATCAAAAACTTGCAAAGAATCCTGACCCACAGACTCAAAAAGTGCTGGATAATCTGAAAGATGAGAGTGAGTATAAGGAATCAAATCTAAAACATACTGAAAATTTTCAGGATAAATTATTTAACGAAATAGTAGGACGAATTAAAAAAGATGATGAATCGGTGCCTTACCTGGACAATGGTTATTGGTATTATACTCGATATGAAAAAGGGAAAGAATACCCAATCCACTGTCGTAAAAAAGAATTGCTAGAAAACCCTGAAGAAATCATGATTGATGTAAACGAATGGGCAGAAGGACATGATTATTATTCCTTAACCGGTTTATCCGTCAGTCCAAACAATCGTCTTTTAGCCTTCAGTACAGACACATTAAGCCGGCGTATATATACAGTCAGAATTAAAGATCTGGAAACAGGGGAAATCTTACCAGATCAAATTCACGGTACCGAGGGCGGAGCCACTTGGGCAAATGATAATCAGACATTATTTTATACAACAAAAAATGAAATCACTTTATTATCTGAACACATCGATAGACATACGTTGAGTACTCCACAATCTGAAGATATTAGAGTTTACACTGAAAAAGACAATTCATTTTATATTGGTGTATATCGTTCAAAATCTAATAAGTACATAATTATTTATAATGGCAGTACACTTGTCAGCGATTACTGGATTCTGGAAGCGGATAATCCCCTAGGCAAATTTCGTTCATTTTCTCCACGGGAGACTGAACATGAATATTCCATCGAACATTATGATGATAAGTTTTATATAGTGTCTAATTGGGATGCGACGAATTTTCGTTTAATGGAAACAGCAGAAAATTCTACATCAAAGGAAAACTGGACAGAAGTTATTGCTCATCGTGAAGATGTACTATTAAGTGATATTGATGTATTCGCGAATTACTTGGTCATCAGCGAACGGAAAGACGGTCTTCGGCAATTACGCGTTATTGATCAGAGAACGAATGATGAACATTATATGGATTTTGGAGAATCTGTTTATGCAGC
>JACNLB010000104.1:8181-16060 GCA_014381755.1 Fidelibacterota bacterium
GGCAGCGCCGGTGGATTATTAATGGGTGCCGTTGTAAACTTGGCACCGGAATTATATAAAGGTGTTGTAGCTGCGGTACCGTTTGTGGATGTAATAAACACGATGATGGATGAAACAATTCCCCTTACATCCAACGAATGGGATGAGTGGGGAAATCCAAAAGTGAAAGAAGAATATGATTACATTATGACCTATTCACCTTATGATAATGTTGCAGCTCAAGATTACCCAAACATGCTCGTAACAACGGGATATTTTGATTCTCAGGTACAATATTGGGAACCGCAGAAATGGGTAGCCAAACTCAGGGATATGAAAACAGATGATAATTTATTGGTGATGCATGTTAATATGGAAGCGGGCCATGGTGGAAAATCCGGTCGATTCCGTCGCTATCGTGAAGTGGCTCTAGAATACGCATTTATGTTTGATCTAGTAGGAATAAAACGATGATGAATAAAATTCTTTTCAAATTCCTTATCCTAATCCCAATCCTAATCCAATCTCCAGTATTAGGTCAACAGAAAAATCGTTTATTTTGGGATGGAGGAGATTGGAAGCGCGTCAATCAACTGGCAGATGGTAATCTGGAGGTGGAATACCGTATTAAAGCTGCCTATGTAAATGGTGTTTTGGATGGAAGATTGTTTTTCTATTTAAAAACATGGTCGGTGGAGCAGGGCTTGGCAGACAGCATTTATGCAGAAACAATCGATTATTTGAATCCCAAGGAATTAGTGCGTTCACTAAACAATTTTTATGCCGATCCCTTGATGGTCTATGTTCCGGTACCTTCTGCTTTGATTATTTCTAATATGTATGGTGAACGTATTCCATTAAAAATTATTGATGCCTATGTTCAGCAAACTAAATTTTGGATTAATGATTTACACTTGAGAATGGACGAACACAGTCCAGCAGAATTGCTGGAAGAGAAGCATAAGAAGCATTTAGAGAAAGGAAGCTGGTAACTGGTCTGCGATAAAAGTGACAAATAACAATAAAAAAACTTTGCGGAAGTTTTAGATTAATCATAATTCATTTATTTTGGGATAAAATCATCGGTGAAGTGTTTAACCATACCTTCCGAAAAGGTTTGTTTTTATCATTATTAGTAAAAAGTTGAAGTTAATTATAATTGTATGATATATTACTTGTAGTAATAACTACATTATGAGGTAAATATGAGTGTTTTGAGCATAAGAATTAAAGATAATAAAAGAAAATTGCTGAAAATTATCAGCGCTTTTGAGGATAAAACAATCGGCTCTTTAATAGAATCGTGGATTGACGATTACATTGAAAAGAACAAAGATAAGTATACACAAACGTTAACGGATCAAGAATTGCAGGGTATAATGAAAATTTCTGAACCGTCATTTTCTGAATGGGATAATGATGAAGACGAAGTATATAATGATTTATAAAAAGTGGGATATTGTATTAATTCCCTTTCCTTTTACTGATTTCTCCATCTTAAAAAAACGTCCGGGACTTATCATTTCTCCAGATGAATTCAATAAAGAAGGTCGTGATTTAATCATCACATTTTTGACGAGTAAAATGAACACTTCAAAACGTATTGGTGATTATAAGCTGAAGGAATGGAAAAAATCGAACCTGCCAAAACCAACAATGTCACGAATGAAATTTGCTACAATTTCGGCAAATATTGTCGTCAAAAATATTGGGCGGCTTCAGAAAAATGATATTACAGGATTTAAAGATGAATTTCGATCATTTTTTAAATTTTAACGTGATTAATTCCAATCTTAATCCACTCTATAGAACCCAATTTCCGGATGATAGGTATACACTCGATAATCATCGGAAAACGTAATTTTACTCACATTAAATTTATAAGCGGGAAAAGGATCAATCAGGTCAAACTTAACTGAACGGGAAACGGTCATATTATTCTGAAGCGCCGGGTCGTTTGGACCAATAATGACGAGTCGTTTTTCTTTAAGAACATTACCCTCATCTGAAACAACATTAATAAACCCTTCAAGATGATTAATGGTTCGTTTGGATTTATTGTCTATTTGAACTACAATGCTCACGGTTTTGTCATTGACAATTCGAGGGCGGACATCGATTTGGAGCGGTTGTGACGCCATAATACCAGTGAGTAAGATGAAGAAAGACAGCTTTTTCATACGTAAACTTCGTGAAGGTTTTTGAAACAGGAAAGAAAAAGTCGTGCAACCTTTTAAATAAATATGTGTAGAATGAACTAATCATGAACGAAACACAATTCCGACAAACTCTGGCTAAACTGGATGGTGATTTTCTGCTAAAGCAGATTGGCCAGTCCAATGGATCGTGGATCGCCATCGGCCGCTTGTTGTCTGGGGCTGATCTCGCAGATGTCCAACGTATTCTCAATAAAGAACCATTTGATTATACAATTATTAAAGAGAATGAAGTCATTACTATAACCGGAAGTGGGGATGAAAATGTTATTTTACGCATTCCAAAAATTCCAAAGCTCCACCTCGGATTATTTTTAGGGACAGTTTTGACGACCTTACTGGCTGGTGCCATGATGGAAGGAGCGAATATTTTTTCCAATCCCTTGGAAATAACGAAAGGGATTCCTTTTTCGTTTACACTGCTATTAATTTTGGGTTGTCATGAATTTGGTCATTATTATTACGCTATTAAGCATAATGTAGATGCCACACTGCCGTATTTTATACCGGCACCGCCGTTTCTTTTTCTCATCGGAACATTTGGTGCATTTATTAAGATAAAGTCCCCCATTTACCGCCGTGATGCACTTTTGCAAATCGGAGCTGCCGGGCCCATAGCCGGATTTATGATTGCTGTACCTGCATTAATCATCGGCTTAATGATTTCATCAGTCGTTGCTGTGAGTAGTGAGCAAGTGGGAATTATTTTAGGGGATTCAATTTTAATGAAATTTCTAACGGCTGTTATTCATCCCAACTTGCCGGAGAATATGGATATTTTACTGCACCCGGTGGCATTTGCCGGTTGGATCGGATTGCTGGTCACAATGCTAAATCTACTTCCCATCGGGCAATTAGACGGAGGTCATATCGCCTATGCAATGTTGGGCGAAAAACATAAAACGGTAGCAAAAGCAGCGTTTCTGGCTTTAATACCATTGAGCTTTTTATCATTGAACTGGCTCATTTGGGGCATTTTGATACTTGTACTCATGCGAACGACGAAACATCCGCCGATTCAAGATATAAAAACGCCACTTTCAAAAGAGAACATGTACATAGGATATGCCTGCTTGGTAATCTTTTTTCTGTGTTTTATTCCCATACCGTTTCAAATACCATGAGAAAATTTTATTCATTTTTTCTGATTAACGTTTTATTCGGTCAAGTTCACGTGGGTGATTGGGATGCGTATACATCGCCATTGGAAATTGCAGATATGGTGGAGGTAGATTCGTTATTAGTGAGTGCTACCAATGGTGGCTTACTGGTGTACGACCGTGTTCAAGATGAGTTTGAAACGATTACAAAAGTTCACGGCTTGGAGGGCACCGATTTAGCAACTATCAATATAGATACGTATAACCAATATTGGGTTGGAGGTGCATCTCCGGATGGATTTATTCAAATTCTGGATGAACAATTTTCAGTCTTGAAATCTTTTGATTATAGTCTTACAACAATTGTGGATTTTGCAATTTCTGATTCAATTGTATTTGCTGCATTTCAGCAAAACCAGGATTGGGGAATTATGGAGTTTCGTTTTGATGGTGAACAGTTTTTTTATAAGGATGTTTACAATAATTGGCCTGTGACTTTGAATGAAATTTCAGGTTTAGTATTGAATGGTGAAATGCTACATGTGGGCACAGACCAAGGGATGTTTTCCGGAAATTGGAAATCAAATTTAAAAGATCCTGCAAATTGGCAGCTGCATAGTGAATTAACAGGATTGATATCTATTTTTAAGCAAAACGGTGATACTATTTTAATGCTCATGGATAATGATATTTATGAATTCAATGCACAGACCGGTTCGTCATCTTTAGTGTGGGACTATTACCATGATTCGAATGAATTGGTTGATATATTACAAGACAAAGATGGAGTAATCTGGGGTCTTCTCATCAAGAATTTCCTCAAAATGGATTCAACAGCTATTGCATGGTCAGAACGTCCCGGTGAAAGATTTAAAAGAATTTTTAATCTGGCTGATGGAACGAAAGTTGCGGGTACGACTACCGGCCTGTTGTTTTTAGAAGAAGAAAGTCGAACGTTTATTCGGCAAAAACCAAACTGTTTATTAATGAACAATGTTTCTGCTGTTCACGTTCTCTCCGATGGTCGACTAGTCGCCGGTTCAAAATTTGGTCTGATGATTAAAGAAGAGTCCGGTTGGCGGAACATTGTAGGGATTAATGGCGATGATCTTATCATTTCTAGTCATAAGGATTATTCGCGGTTCGTTGCCGACACGATTCCGGTTCATTTTGGAAATTACATTACCGATATAGAAGAGGGTCCCGATGGGTTGCTCTATTGCGGGGTTCGTGGTACGTATCCCGAACCTCGGGTTCATGGCGGCGGAATCGTTGTGATTGATGTAGATAATCCTGAAAATTTTACACTCATAGACACAAACCATCTTGATTATTTTTACGATAATTATTTGATTGTAAAGGATATTGAAAAAGACCCTTACGGCAATCTATGGATTGCCGATACCTACGCCACTACGAATTTTGAACCATTAAAAGTTTTGACGCCGGATAGCGTTTGGGGTGCTTATAATGTCATCGGTTCCGGAGGTGCATTAAGCTTGACGCCCAATTCCATTGATTTAGATTCTTGGGGCCGGATTTGGATTGGTTCGTTTGAAAATGATAATAATGTGGGCGGCGCTAGTAATGGTGGAATAGCCATGCTGGATTATATCGGCCATCCTGCGAATCCCGATGAAACAGAATGGTCTAAAGTGAATGCTATTTCAGATGCATCCACCCAAACTGTCTGGTCATTAGGGGTGAATAGTAATGATGTTTTGTACGTTTTAACACCTAAAGGATTGAATGGATTGACACTCCAATATTCAAATTCTAATCCTGTCGCTTTTTATGGATTTACCTATTTTCCCAATATTTCCTTCAGTTTAGGATCTTCACTGCGGATTGATCCCCGGGATAATATATGGGTCACTTCACCCACGCAAGGTGTATATGTTTTAACATCTTCTGCGTCTTACTGGCCGGATATTAACGGGCTTACTGCAGACAATAGTTACTTGCTGTCCAACAATATTAATTCAGTGGCATTTGATGAAACAGGCGTGGCGTATATTGCAACGGATAAAGGAATCAGCGTATTGAAAATCCCCTTTGCCAAGCAGAATAAAACATATTCTAATATGGAAATTTTCCCAAGTCCATTTCGAGTTCCAACAGTTTCACCCCTTACCATTGATGGGTTAATGGATGAATCCTCCTGCATGATCACGACCCTCACCGGCAGGGTTTTGAAAACGATAGAATCCCGTCCGGATGTGGAAGGTTATCAGGCGTTTTGGGATGGAAAAGATGAGTCAGGAGAGTGGGTAGGAACAGGTGTATATCTCATTGCAGTATATGATAAGAAAGGAGCATCTTCTTTTTCTAAAATTGCTGTCATCAGGAATTAAATGGTTAAAAAAACTGTAAAGAAAACAATTAAGATTATTGTAGGTGTCGTATTGGTTATAATAGGACTAATTGGTGGCCTCATTCCCATTTTCCAAGGTTGGATGTTTGGCATTCCCGGTTTATTATTATTGAGCAGTGTTTTTCCACCATTGAAGAAATGGGTGGATAAGATGAAAGCGAAAATAAAGAATAGAAAAAAATAAAATTAATTCTGTTGTATATATTCGGGCATGATCCCGAATTCAGATTCCAATTCTTCTGCAATATTTTTTATCATGATTTTCCGTTCATCATGATGCATAAAGGCACTTTTCATCGCTATAATGGTGAACTCTCGAAAATCATACAATCCAAATCCAAAGAGTTTTCGGGCCAATAAAAATTCATCCGTTAATGTCGTTCCGGACATGAGTCGATTATCTGTATTGAGTGTAACGCGAATGCCCTGATCATAATAATATTTGATTGGATGATATTTTAAAGAGCGAATGCTTCGAGTTTGCCAGTTTGATGTTAGGCAGATTTCGAGAGGAATACGATGATCATTCACATAATGCATTAAATCTTTATCCTCTTTCAATCGTGTACCATGGCCGATGCGATGAGCACCGCAATAATGAACTGCCTGATGAATGGATGATGGGCCAAACGCTTCCCCGGCGTGAATTGTGGCATTGATATTATGATTCAAAATCATATAAAATGCTTCCCTGTGGTCTTTCGCCGGAAAATTTTCTTCAGCTCCGGCAAGATCAAATCCCACAACGCCTCGATTTTTGTATCGAACAGTAATGTCCGCCAGTTTTAATGATACTTCAGAAGAGATATTTCGAATACCACAAACAATAATACCTGATTTCACTCCGAAATCTTTTTCTGCTTTTCGTAATCCTGTACGTACGGCCAGAATGGAATCTTCGGCTGTCATATCTTTTTGTGTATGGAGTATTGGGGAGTAGCGGATTTCGATGTAACGGACATTTTCTTTTGCCACATCTTCAATCAATTCATAGGCGCAGCGCTCCAAACTCTCGGGAGTCTGCATCACGCTTAATGTGATGTCAAACCGAGCAAGATATTCTTCCAGCGAACCACGTTTATTTCCAATGACTAATGCTTTTTCTAGGTCGTAAATGTTAGACCCCGGAAGCTCAATATTATCTTTTTGAGCCAGATCAAAAACAGTTTCAACCCTTAGGCTTCCATCTAAGTGACAATGGAGTTCAACCTTGGGAAGTCGTTTGAGTAATGCGTGGGTTATTCTCATTTTTTAGAAACAGATTTATATATCCAGTAGATCACAGCAATAAATGCCAGCGGTCCAAGAAATTCAAAACCGGAGAAATTCGGCCACCAGTTTTTATTCCCTGTAAGGAAAATAGGCACAGCTACAAAAATGCCCATAAGTGCTTCACCGGTTATGAGACCGGAAGCAAGGAGCAGTCCTTTCTTTTCGGCGGTTTTAGACGCACCTGCTTTTTTGCCAAGATGATTAATCATACCGCCGATGAAAATGGGGACTGTCAGGGTAATGGGCAGGTAAATTCCTACAGCCACTGCCAACACGGGAACGCGAAAGTCTGAACCGCGTTTTTCCTGCCGGATGTCGATGAGTATGATTATAACAGCGATCAATGCACCCATATAAACAAATGCCCAAGGCAGATTACCCGTAAAGACGCCATCGGCCACTGATTTCATCAGTGTCGCTTGGGGTGCAGAAAGTGTGGGAGAACCAATTGTATAGGCCGTATGGAGAATGTCCAGAACCAGTCCCAGCACCACAGCTGCGCTGATAGTTCCCACAACCTGCATTATTTGCTGTTTCCATGGAGTCGCACCTACAATATGTCCTGTTTTCAAATCTTGTAAATTATCACCGCCGATGGCTGCTGCACAGCAAACAACCGCACCAACCATAATTGCACCGGCAGCTCCAACCTCTGAACCTGCACCCAACAGAACCAGCAACAGTAATGATGAAAATAATATTGTAGCGATGGTAACTCCGGAAATTGGATTGTTGGATGAACCCACAACTCCGGCCATATACGCAGCTACAGCAGAAAATAAGAAACCAAAAATCATCATTAGGACTGCCAAAAGTGCTGCAATGCCCACTGATTCAATTATCCCAAGATATAAAAAGAAAACAGGTATAAGTAAGCCAACTAAAGCGTAAGCAACATAATTGATGGGTATATCTCTTTCTTCCAGAGGTATATCCGC
>JACNLB010000104.1:16473-17938 GCA_014381755.1 Fidelibacterota bacterium
GCAAAACCTTGTTGACATATTTTCATTCCACCACCAATCAAGCCGGCAATCCCGATTGTTTTTAATCCTCCGGCTGAATCCGTTTCGTTGCCTTGCCGTGCTTCTTCTCCGGCTCGCAGAACTTCCGCTGTTGCAATACCTTCCGGATATTTCAGTTTTGCGACTACAATTAGTGCCCTTCGCAGCGGAATAGTAAATAATACACCAATGATGCCACCGATTGCGGCGATTTTTGCTACTTCCATATAATTAAATGATTCCCAATATCCCAGTAATACAAGGGCTGGAATTGTAAAAATCACGCCCGCTGCCAGAGATTCGCCGGCAGAAGCGGCAGTTTGAACTATATTGTTCTCTAAAATATTTGATTTTTTAAATAATGAAAGTATACCCATGGATATAACAGCAGCGGGGATGGAAGCGGAAACGGTCATGCCGGCGAATAAACCTAAATATGCATTGGCTCCGGCGAGTATCATGGAAAGGACAACACCTAATAAAAGTGCTTTAATCGTTATTTCTGGAAGTGGTTTATTGTTTGTCATTGGAATCCTATCGTTTGTTGTTGGCGAAAATAGATTTAAAAGGATGTGCACAGCAAGATATAGGTGAGTGGTTTTGGTAACGGGTAGAGCACCAGCTGTCGGATTAGCGGGAATAGATGAAAGGTTGATTAAAAACACTTTAAATGATTGAACGAGGCCTCCAGTCCTCGTGAGCTTTAAATACACTGAAACTCCTTTTTTGCAATCAATCAATCATGCAGCCATTCAGTCAATCTGATTTATTATTTATTCTATTATTTTACCCTGAATCCTTAGTAGATTGTTGTATCGATCGGGGTGCTCTTCCGAACCAGGTGGAAGTGCTGAGAAAACACCCATGAACCTGATCTGGATAATACCAGCGTAGGAAATATTATGAAACGAACACTCATCTTTATTTTAACAGTAGTTTGGCTGTACCCGCAAATCAGTGGATCAATTGTAGATGCTGAAACGAATCAACCTCTTGCAGGAGTGAACATTACGGGTGGAAATACCGGAACAGCATCTGATAATAATGGACAGTTTTCATTAGATATAAAAATAGATGAGAAACTTACTTTCTCACATATAGGTTATTCAGATTTGACCATTCCAGCGGAAAAAGAAATGATTGTTAAACTAGATCCTATTGTAATAAAAAGTAATGAAATTATTGTTAGAGGTGGATTAAAACATGAAACACTGGATCAATCAACATCTAGCGTAACTGTTTTTAATAAGGATGATATCCGAAATGCTGATGGAAATCATTTTCAGGGAATTATGGAAACAATTCCAAATTTGAATGCTGCAGGTGGAACGAGTCGTCCACGATATTTTCAGATCAGAGGAATGGGTGAACGAAGTCATTATTTTGCCGAAGGACCACCGAACTTTTCAGTCGGTTTTGTTATTGATGATATTGATTTAAGTGGATT
>JACNLB010000104.1:18219-21724 GCA_014381755.1 Fidelibacterota bacterium
GCTTGGGGAGATGGATCTAGTGATGGATTCCGTACAAACACATTTTTGAATAAAACAAATACGAATGGACGTAAAGAGAATTATATACGGGAAAAATTACGTTTTCAACCAAACGAAAATTTCCATTCAACATTAACCGCATTTAGAGCTGTTTTAGACAACAAATATGATGCCTGGGCACCGGACAATAATACTGATCTGAACACATATACAAATCAGAAAGGAATAGACAGTCAGGAAACAAATGCATATTCACTTAAATCCCAGTATACAAAAGGGAAGATGGATGCGTCATTTATACTCTCGAATTCTAATACAGACTTGGTTCATGCCTATGACGGCGATTGGGGGAATGATGATTTTTGGTTGGAAGAACCGTATTATTTTGATCCCAATGTCACCTTTTGGAAATATGAATTCTATGATAGCACAGCTCGGAATCGCTCTAATCAGACATTGGAAGGCAGGGCAAGTTATGGCGATGTTGTTGTTGGATATTATACAAAATCGCTTGAGGAAAAAGACAATGCTACCGGTTGGCTCTTTGGGGGGGATGCTGCTTTAGCCGCCAGTGAATTCATGTTTGATGTTTCAGCTATTTATGGACAAATCGACAGGCAGATTTCTGATAGATTGAAAATGCTGGCGAATGTACGCAAAGAGAACAATGAGATCACCTATTACGGTACAGCAAGTTATTTCGACTGGTATACTTATGATTTGGCGCCGTTAGACACAGTTTCGTTTAATATTGACCATGACCTTTGGGGCGGGAAATTGGCATTACAGTATTTAGTAAATAATCAAATGAACATCTACGGCAGTTTGTCCAGAGGGTATAAGGCTGGCGGCGTAAATCAGCATCCATTATTATCTGCGAATAATCGACCCTACGATCCGGAGTATATGACCAACATAGAATTTGGATTGCGACGATATACGGATAAATCCATATTACATCTTTCTGCATTTATGGCTAAACGGACGGATCAGCAAGTTTCTATTTCCAGCCAGCAGCGTGATGGAGATCCGAACAGTTTTATTTTTTATATAGCTAATGCAACTATCGGATCGTTGAGTGGGGTAGAATTAGATGGTTCATTTCGAGTGAATTCGGCTTTGTCAATCAATACTTCATTGGGGTTTCTCAATACTTTTGTAGATGCATTCACATTTGAGTCTGATTCCGGAGTTACTGTAAAGTTAGGTGATAGGGAAGCGGCTCATGCTCCAAAATATTCATACAGTTTTTCCCTAGATTATGAAAACGAAAAAGGTCATTTTGGTAAATTGGAGTTGACAGGGAAGGATAAATTCTACTTTTCAGACAGCCATGATGAAATATCTGAACCGTACCAATTATTCAATGGCCATTTTGGCTATAGCTTCGGTCCATGGTCTGTGAAAATTTGGGGTCGAAATATTCTGGATGCACGTTATGCCACTCGAGGGTTTTATTTCGGTCTAGAACCTATCTGGAATGAAGATCTACAAGATCATGAATATCCGGACAGGAAATATGTCAGTTTTGGTGACCCAGCGCATTTTGGGTTAACACTGGATTTTACGTTTGAATAATATACTAATCTATATTTTAGCTTTTATAACCAGATATATATATTAGTTATGTAAGTAGTTTTTTAGTTGTACGACAAACATTCTTGTTTGTCGTAGTGAAAACAGGAATGTTTGCACTACATTAGGACTAATATGTTCAAAAATGAATAACGTACTAAAAAGTGTAAGTCTGGATGCTTTTGTTAGGCTTTTATCAATATCATTTACGCTTCATGGGCTAAAACGGTTGGATTACATTGAGGATAATCCAAATGGCACTCATTAAAAATATGGCAAGTGCGTTTGCATACCGATACCAACATGAGCATAAGAGGAACTTCTATTAGCACGCCAACCACTGTGGCTAATGCCGCCCCTGATGATAAACCAAAAAGAATGACTGCGGTGGCAATGGCTACTTCAAAATGGTTAGAAGCCCCAATCATGGCTGCTGGTGCAGCATCATGGTAGGAAAGTTTCAACCACCTTGCGAAGACAAAATAGCCAATGGCAAAAATAAAGACGGTTTGTATGAAAAGCGGAATAGCAATCCACAAAATTGTAAGTGGATTATTGATGATAACTTCACCCTTGAACGAGAATAACAGAACCAATGTTAAAAGTAGTGCAGCTATACTAACTGGGGTAAGCCAATGTAAGAATTTTTCATTGAACCACTCGATACCTTTGTATTTGATGATCCACTTCCTTGATAAATAGCCTGCAATTAGGGGTAATGCCACATATATTGATACAGAAAATAACATTGTCTGCCAAGGCACAGGCATAGAATTTACATTTAACAATAAACTGCCCAATGGACCATAAAGAAATAACATCATTAATGAATTGATTGCCACCATCACCAATGTTAAACCATCGTTGCCTTTTGAAAGGTAGCCCCACATTAAAACCATCGCTGTGCATGGTGCAATGCCCAGTAAAATTGTACCGGCAATATAACTACGCCATAATTCAACCTCTTCTCCGTTTGCAAGAATTTCTGTGCCTGGCAGAAAATCCTTAAATAAAAAACCCAAAAAGAAATATGCGATTGCAAACATCGAAAACGGCTTGATTGCCCAATTTATAAATAAAGTAAGAAACACTGGTTTTGGTGTTTTGGCTGACTTTATGACTTGACTAAAATCAATCTTGACCATAATAGGATACATCATAAAAAAAAGGCAAACAGCAATGGGAATAGAAACCTGATAAACAGAAAAATCATTGAGTGTAGTTGCAATTTCAGGAGCAGCTTTTCCTAAAGCAATACCTCCTGCTATACAAAGTAACACCCAAACAGTTAAATACCGTTCAAAGATTGATAATTTCTTTTCTGCCATTTTGATTACTCCTCGACGTTTAACGCATTAATAAGTAATACGATTTTCTGTTTAATCAATACTCGACAAATGCGTTTTATTTCCAAAAGACATAACTACTTCCTAGAAGAGCGGTGGCGATGCTAATATCCAGTATCGTCACGCTGATTAGAAAGATGTAATTGTTGTGAGCCGCACTGGATAAAGTTGCGCCTGTCACGATCATAATCGCTAAAAATAGAAAGAATCCTGACCTGAAAAATTGCCATACTTTAGGTTCGATTAGCAAGTCTATTCTGGCGAGATTATTTTTGCAAATCTTACTGAAAAGATATTTTGCTTTCAGCCCTCCAATGAGCAGTCCAATAACAATAGCCAGCCAAGTCCAGTTTTGTTCTGGCTTCAACGTATCTGCTTCGATCAGAAGGCTACCCCCTTTTGACAGCAGAATGATGCCCCCGATATTCCAGAGAAGCGCAGCCAAGATTTTGAGGGTACGAGAAGTTGTTATCATTTGCGGTTATCAATCTATGTAAGACAAAACAGTATTCTTTAGTTCGTTCCCTATCTCAATACTTCCTCTTTGGCTTCTTTGGGAACTAGCCTCTTTCAACTCGCCTTTC
>JACNLB010000020.1 GCA_014381755.1 Fidelibacterota bacterium
AATTGACTGAAAATCTGGGCATGCCTTTTGCACCGATTCCAATACCTGAAATTGGTCAAGGATCTTTATATGCTGTTGAAAAGTATAATATTAGAATCACCTTTTTATGTTTAGTCATAGTGGCCGGAATGATCTTTGGGGTGGGTTGGAGAAGTCATAATCAAATAAAACGGCGGATGATGGAGCATGAGCCGGATAGTGTTTTATAGAATTATGGTGAACCATAAATTAATCAAAAAAATAATCTTTCACCCCCGGCAGGCTGCCTTTTTCCTTCTTCCTTTTTCCTTTTTACTTATAACAGCCTGCCCCGACCCGCCGGAGGAAATACCAAAACGCGACACGTCCATCAATCTGGAAGTATTAAGCGCTTTTACCACCACAGCCAGACTGCATATTTCAGTTGAAGACACCACAGCAGAATGGACTTTTGGTTTAAAACGAAACGGAGAAGATATTTTAACAGCAACTGTTTTTAACAATGACACTACTTTTGTTGACAACGCTTTAACTCCGAGCACTCAATATACCTACCAAGCACAATGGATGGAAGATGGCATTGCTCTTGATTCCAGTTTGGACGCTATAGCCATAACCATGGACACCACCAGCCATAACTTTGTGTGGGAGATTGATACTTTAGGAGACTCCGGCAGTTACCTGAATGATGTAGCAATAGTTGATGAGAATAATATCTGGGTAGTAGGAATGATAAAGATACCTGATCCTGATTCCAGTTTTAACGGTACAGGCTGGGAGAGTTTTAATGCTGCACATTGGGATGGAACTGAATGGAAATATCAACTGATTGGCCAGCCAGGAGTTATTGGTGATGGAGTACATTACTTTGCTGAAAATGATATTTGGGTTGCGACTGGAATTATTTATCATTGGAATGGAGAGGAATGGGAAAGATTTCATTTGTATAATATGGGTGTATTAGGCGCTAATGATGGCGGAGTCACAGAGATATGGGGAACATCCTCATCAAACATCTATTTTGCTGGTAGAAAAGGCAGCATAGTCCACTACGATGGCAGCGAGTTTACGAAGATGGAGAGTGGGACAGAAGTGGATCTTGAAGATATAGATGGAACGGAAGATGGGGAGCATGTATTTGCAACTGGCTATGAACAAACAGGTACATGGGCCGGTCATAGTATTGCCTTGGCATTAGAAGATGGTCAATGGGTGACCGTAAGGCATGAAGATTCATTTACACCTTTTGGCGTTAGTGACTGGGGATTAATTTCTTCGGTTTGGTCGGGAGAAGATGAAGCATATTTTATGACATATGCAGGACTAAAATATTATGACTACACCACAGGAGAAACAGGAATAAAATATACAATGTGGGAAATGGGGACATCTACTGATCATATAGTAAATATAAAAGGAAATGATGTAAATGATATATTTCTGATTGGAAGGTTAGGAGGTTATTATCATTTCAATGGAATTCAGTGGTATAAAAATAATGAGATAGAAAATAATATTTCTGTTTATACTACCAGCATGGATTATAAGGATAATATTTATGTTAGTGTAGGCTGGGAAATATCATTCGAACACGCATATATCATAAGAGGATATAGACTAAATTAACAAATGAAAAGTAGTTCAAAATAATGAAACAAATACACCCCATATTAAAAAACGTAATATTGGCGTTAATAATGATATCATCAAGCTATAGTCAGTTAATCCACTCACTTGCCAATCAATCCATATTTCTTACACCGCCTGATACGACTGATGTTTATAGTGCTTTTAATATTCAGCATGGATATCATTCAGATGACGGCCAAGTCAATGGAAGATGGTGAATTATTTACCAAAGCTCAAAAAGTTGTGTTGTTGAAATGAAAAATCTATCCATACTGTTTTTTCTGATGTTTTCCTCTCTTTCAGCTGAACTCCTGAAACCAACAGCAGGAGGAGAACAAAAGGAAATACTGAAAATTGCCGGGAAGCGGCGGATATATACAGTCGTGAAAGAAGAATCGGTGGTATACCAAGTACATGGTCCAGCTCGGATCGAACTTATCGCCCGCTATCCATCACCGAAAAAATCAAGGAAAAGCCAAGCGTTTTCGTATCAAATAACTGTGGATGATGAAGACCCAATAAACATTCATCATAAGTATAAACTTCAAAAAAGCATTCGATCCGTTCAGCATCCCAGCCATTATTATACTTTTTCAGGAAATTATTTCATCAATGTTGGTGCTGGTGATCATACACTTACGTTTACTGCAAATGAAAAGCAAAATTATCCTGTATTATTGCGTGTTCTAAAAAAAGATTTTGAAACGTCCATTCTTGGCAAACGGGAACTCCAACCAATGGTATTTCAGTCCAATAGAAAAGTAATCGTAAATGAAAAAGAAATTTCCTATTTCGAACTAACTCACGGACGACCACTCCAAGTGGAAGTGAATGGACCCAAAACATTACGCATTCTATCTCGACTGATATTTGAATCTCGGATGGGTGAGGAGGAGAGTTACCGCATAAGGGTTAAAAGTGAAAGCAAAGTGTTAGGAACGTATTTTATGTCTACCGGACAATCGACGACTGCAACTATTAAAGATTTACAGGATAAAGTCCCCGGGAAATGGCGCACCTGTGAAATTAAAATCCCTAAAGGGAAACACATTATTTCAGTTGAATTGGTGGAAAAGGATCGAAGTGTCCTGACCCGATTCCAGGAGTATAAATGAGTTTAGTTTTATTTTATTTGCAAGATACAACCACCCCATCGTCCCCTCCTTACTGTAAGGAGGGGATTAAGGGGAGGTTGAGAAAAAATGTAAAATAGTTGATAGATGAAGTTACTTTTTATTTTACTAACATCTTTTCTGATTGGGCAGTCCTGGACAGATTATCTGCGTTCACCCATCAAATGGACGGTGGGATTGACAAACGGTTACGATAATAATGTATTACGTTTGAGTGCAATTGAGCAAAAAGATGCCGCTTTAGATGAATCCATTTTAGGTGGTGCAGACACATTCGATTCTCATTATGCTCGTTTTTCCTTGAGCGGATTGAAAACGATTCAACTAAATGATAGAAATAAGCAGTTCCGGTTTTATGGAAAAGGAAATATCTCCAATTATTCGCAAAATGAGAACCGCCGTCATTGGAGTGGAAATTTGAAGGCGATTTATCGCTGGGGTTCCTATCGCAAGCTTGAATATTCTCTTCGCCATTTGGATAGCTATTATATCCGGCATTACGTGGATCGTGATATTTCGGCAGATGAATTGGCTTCCTGCAGGTTTACGGATCGGGAGCAGCGGTTTCTTGCTTCATATCCACTAAAACGGCGTTTGTGGGCAACAGGATATGTAAGCTATACACAGCGGTATTTTGATAATCCATTTACAGAATTTGATCTGGATATTGTGACAACTTCCTTGAAAGTAAGTAAAAAAATCCATGGTTTTGGAACAATAGCAATCGAAGGAAAATATGGTGTTGCTGACAATATCACATTTGGCAAAACAGCCAAAGCAAGTGATTTGGATCGTTCCTATGAGCATGTTGAATGGTATATCCCATTCAGCTACAGTCAGGGATTGGGTGTGTTGGATGAAGTGGGAATTTCTCTCCGAAGGGATGTGCGCCAATATAAAGCAGAAGAATTGAACGATCCCCTCCACAGCGGTCGCAGCCATGAAGAAATAAAATTGGATATATGGGGCGAAATAGAATTAGGGGACAATCTGACAATTAATGGAACTGTCCGTTATCGCAAACGAACAACAAACTCCCAATTTGATTGGGTATCTGAACTAAAAACTTTTAACCAGGTCCAGGCCTGGGTAACTCTTGAGTGGGATATGATATATGACCGTTATTAATACTAGTATGAAGCAACTGATTTTACTCTCAATAATTGCGTCCATTTTTGGCTGTATAGAACCCTATTCTGAAGATATTTGGACGCTGAATAAAATCGCCCACGTGGAAACAGAAGGCTATTGCCGGGATGTATATATTTCCGGTGATTCTGTTTTCGTAGCAGCGGGG
>JACNLB010000075.1 GCA_014381755.1 Fidelibacterota bacterium
CGGCAACTGTCAATTCTTCTTCGTGTATTTTGGTCTAACATATTATCCTTTTTTATTGGGCTAAAGCCCGTTTTAGTTTTTACTTTGAATCCCCAGCATAAATGCTGGGGTCATTGTTGTTACAATGCCCTTTATGGCGGCTTTCTTTGATATTCAATTGTACAAATTCAATGCTGGGGTAATTGTTGTTACCTTGCCCTAAAGGACAGGGAAAGTTTATTATTACCCCGGCTTTTAAGCCGGGGGTCACCGGACAAAAAAAGAGCAGGGCTTTAGCCCAAATCCTAATTACCCAGTCGTTTCGAGCGGTAGACACCGAATAATAAAAGGTCAGAGCATTAGCAATAATCGGTATTCCCCAATCCTTTATGGTGGGGTTGACAGAATCCGAAAGGAACGGGGCTTCCAGCCTGCTCCCGATCAATGGGGAGGGCTGGAAGGTAGCCCAACTATTCTGCAAAACCATACTTCTTCAAAAACTTAATGTATTCCTCTGAAAAAGGTTTTGCTCTGTGGTGTTCTTCCTGATTACGAATATATTTCCTGACTTTTGGAACAATGGATTCACTTACAGAAATAGCAAAGTATTCATCCTGCCAGCCAAATTTTCCATTTAACATTTTCTCTTTATTTATCCAATGAGACGACTCTCCCTTTAATAATCCAGCCACTTCTGAAACAGATTTTTTTGCGCCTAAAGAAATCAATGCGTGAAGATGTTCTTTCCCACCATCGATTGAATCAATATAGATATCTTTTTCCACAGCATTTTCTTTTATGTGAGTAATCATTTCCTTTTTGATTCTTGCAATCATTAACGGTTGCCGTTTTTTTGTTGTCCATACAAAATGAACCCATATTTTGATGAATGCCATTAATATTTTCCCAGTTCAAGCATATTGGTTCAAATTAATATAGTCTTTCACATATTTTGGAATGAGCGAACGCCATTCACTATTCAAAGCTTTGAAATCGTCTCTTACTGGGCTTGTAGCTAAATCAGCATATTTCCCAGAATCAACTACGTCACGGACGATTGGGTCAGTAATATATGTTTTTAAGAAGTTCTTTATAGGCAACACAAATTCCATAGCTGGCTTATAGATTGAAATGAATTTATCACATTCTTCATTCAATAAGTCATCCCTTGATTTAAACTTGGGAATAATATTGAAAATCCGTTCCAGCATTTCCTTGAGTGTAGGCTTACGGTCAACTTCTACAGCCTTTTGCAATTTTTCCAGATTATAATATTCCTCTGGCTTATCAAAAATTTCTTCCTTCACATACTTTTCAGCCGCATTGAAGTTGCCATCATACACCCATTCTCTGACAGCTTCCAATTGTCTGATTTCTTCCGAGAAATTTTGCCAAGACATTCTATCCACTTTCCAAATTGTGTTTTGGTCGCTAACATGGTATTTTTTTAGCGGGTCGAGAATAGCACTGATATAATCTTCATGATGGACTGGTGGAATATCGCCATTTGGCGGTCTTTGTTCTTTAGATATAGATACTTTCAGGACTTCATCGTAATTGTACTTTTCTTCAAAGTATTCAAAGTTGGCAAAGAAATCGAGTACTTTAAAGGCTTCTTTTTCCTGCTTGATTTCATCCATTTCCCCATTGTCCAGACGATGACTGTAGTTAAATGAAAATGTTCGTGTACCTCGTCCTTTAATCTGAACAAAGTCTGTGGGTGAAAATATGGGTCGCATCAGGCAGAGATTTTGTATATCCTGACAATCATAACCAGTAGTCATCATTCCCACAGTTACGCACACACGTGTCTTGCTTGATTTATAGGAATCCAACCACTTGGTATGCTGATTCAGATTATTATTGGCAAAATTAATGGTCGATTGTTGTGCATTTGGAATGCTGGACGTTACCTGCACTGCAAAGTCAGAATTATATTTATTGGGAAACAGTTCATGTGCAAACTCATTCAGGATTTGCGTAATCTTGGATGCATGTTTCTGGCTCACACAGAACATAATTGTTTTTCCAATCTCACCACTGATGGGGTCACGCAAAGCATTTTCCATAAACGTTTTGCAGAACTCCATATTCGTTTTTTTGGAAAAGAATTTCCGCTCAAAATCCCGATGGGTATATATGGCATCTTCAGGTTCGCCTGTCTCTTGATTTTCCACTTCAATGAAGTAACCTTCATCCGATAACAGTTTTGTAGTGATTTTCGTCCGTGCATCAGCTACAATAGGATTAATAAGAAATCCATCATCCACACCATTCAATAATGAATAAGTGAATGTGGGATTGCCCGTTTCACAGCCGAATGTTTTGTATGTATCCAATAGCAATCGCCGTTCAACTTCTCTGGGGTCTCTATCATCAAGGTCATCTATATTTTTCAGATAATCCTTTGGCGTTGCAGTAAGTCCAAGCTTATATCCAGTGAAATACTCAAATACCGCTCTGGCATTACCTCCAATTGAACGATGTGCCTCGTCAGATATGATTAAGTCAAAGTCGGTTGGGGAAAATAATTGTGCATATTTATCATTCAATGATTGTACTGTGGAAACAACAATTTCAAAATTATTCCAGTTATTTCTTGCTCGTTTATATATAGCTGTCTGATAATCATTTTTCAGATACCGAGTAAACGCTTTTTCAGCTTGGATTTCCAATTCAATTCTGTCCACAAGGAACAATACTCGTTTCGCATTACTGGTTCTCAAGAACAGCTTTATCACTGCCGCTGCTATCAGCGTTTTGCCTGTTCCAGTAGCCATCTCAAATAAAAAGCGGTTACTGCCATCATTCACAGCCTTCTGGATTGATTTCACAGCATTCAACTGATAATCACGCAAGAGCATCAACCCATTATCTTTCAGGAAATCACTCCTTTGTTCTTCATCTATATATCGTGGGTCTGAAGCATAGTCTGGCTTTTGGGATTTGGTTATATAATCATTTTCAACCAGTTCATTAACAAGAGCACTCGGATTTGGCTTAAAGGTAGAATGTGTACGTAAGGATTTTTGGGTAGGAAATTGCGTTATGATGGCTGGATTGCCTACTTCCATATCCCAGAAGTAGTGAAGATTCCCATTGGAAAGAATTACATAACGGACATTAATAGATTTAGCATATTCACGTGCCTGTTCTTTGGCATCTAATGGATTCTTGCTCTCACGTTTTGCCTCAAGAACAACAAGCGGTCTGCTGTTTTCATCTAATAGTAGAAAATCTATAAATCCCTGATGATGATTTTCAAAATCTTCTCCAAGAGCATCGATTTCTTGGGTTGTTATGGTAACACCCTGCTCAAGCTGGATATTGGCTCTTCCATTTTCATCATCGAAGAACCGCCAGCCTGCGTCTTCCAGAAGTCGGTTTATTTTGATTCGTGATTGGGCTTCAGTCCCTCTCATTTGAAAGTAAACTCCGTATATATCATAGGTAGGAATATACAAAGAAGGACAATATATGATTTTTAAAAATTATTGTAGAATGGGTGTGTGCAATATCTATGCAACCCTACCCCCATTGTTTAAGGGTGTATGGGGTCAATTTTCGTTGAGAATGTGTTTTATGTTATAACCCCTACTCCATCTATCGAATATATACCAATAAAAATGCACAAGTAATAGCAACTCTTTTTAAAGAGAATACTTAAGGAATTACATCACAAAGGCTCTGACTCTCAAAATGTACGTTGGCTGTATATAGGTGAAAAGTACCTCTCCGAAGGTATGGGGGTGGGGCGTGTCCTTCATTTTTGTGTCCTTCAAGTAAGTTATTAGAACTTTTTAGATATAAGTAGATACTCTATATATAACAAAAGCCCCTGAAGGAAATCAAGGGCTTCTATTGAGCGAGAGACGAGGTTCGAACTCGCGACATCCACCTTGGCAAGGTGGTGCTCTACCAGCTGAGCTACTCTCGCATAAAATTTGGGTGCAAAATTAATGGAATAATCATGTTCAATCAATCGGATTTTGGTAAGAATTCAAACTTTCTTTCTTGGCGATTTAAAACGATATAACTCATAACAAAAAATA
>JACNLB010000058.1:0-8054 GCA_014381755.1 Fidelibacterota bacterium
TTCGTCATTTTCTTTTTATTATAAACTTCTGTCATTTCATTATTCAAATTTTAAAGATTTCTTCAGTATTATTTCACCTCCCCACCTGCCTACGCTTCGTCTACGGCTGGCAGGCGAGACCCCTCCTCATACGAAGAGGAGATTTAGGAGCGGTGTTAAAAATTGTTTTTATCATTTTTAAATTAATACGATTTATTTTCATTTATCAGTCATCTGAAAGAAAGGGATATCGATAATCCGTAGGCGGATCAAAGTTTTCTTTAATCGTTCGTTGCGAAACCCAACGCACTAAATTAAACATGGAACCGGCTTTATCATTCGTTCCGGATGCACGGCTGCCGCCAAAAGGCTGCTGACCCACGACCGCACCTGTTGGCTTATCATTGATATAAAAATTTCCGGCAGCGTGGATTAAAACGTCTTTTGCTTGCGCAACTGCTTCCATATCTTCGCCCATGACGCAGCCAGTCAAAGCATATTCAGATGTGGAATCTACAAGTTTAAGCGTTTCGCCCCAGTCTTTAGGATCATAGATGTAAATGGTTAGTACAGGACCAAATATTTCCTCGCACATGGTTCGAAATTTCGGGTTGTCTGTTAAAATAGTCATGGGCTCAATAAAATAGCCTTTGCTATTATCGTAATTGCCGCCGGTGATAATCTCTGCATCGTCTGATGCTTCAGCAAAATCGATGAATTCAGAAATGGAATCAAACGCAGATTGATCGATGACCGCATTCATGAAATTGGAAAAATCTTTTGGATCTCCCATTTTGATGGTGCCGACTTCAGCAATATATTTTTCTTTAATGTCATCCCAGACAGTGGTGGGAATATAGGCTCGAGACATGGCAGAACATTTTTGCCCCTGATACTCAAAAGCACCTCGAACCATGGCTGTAACCAATGCATCTTTATTGACAGATTCGTGGGCGATACAAAAGTCCTTTCCACCTGTTTCTCCCACAATTCGGGGATACGTTTTATACGTTTGAATATTTTCACCAATGTGTTTCCACATCCCTTGGAACACGCGTGTAGATCCGGTGAAGTGAACTCCGGCTAAATGAGGGCTGTTCATGACCGTTGGCCCAACGAGCGATCCTCGGCCGGGAATAAAATTGATTACACCATCAGGAAGACCGGCTTCTTTGAATAATTGCATAATGAAATAGGCCGGATAAACTGCACTGGATGCCGGTTTCCAAAGAGTTACATTTCCCATCAATGTCGGAGCAGACGGCAGATTCCCGCCAATGGATGTAAAATTGAAGGGGGATACAGCAAAAACAAATCCTTCTAACGATCGTAGTTCTACGGAATTTTTTGTCGGTTCAGGTGAATACATTGGCTGGTGGCTGGCCAATTCTTGAGCATACCAGGGATTGAACCGAAAAAAGTCAATCATTTCGCATGCAGAATCAATTTCAGCTTGATAGGCATTTTTACTCATATTCAACATGGTAGCCGCATTGATTGTATCTCGCCAAGGTCCGGCTAACAGATCTGCCGCTTTTAGAAATATGTTCGCCCGTTCTTCTAGGGGAGTTTTAGACCAAAACTCCCAAGCATTTTGGGATGCATCGATAGCCAGTTGCACTTCCTTTTCTCCTGCTTGGTGGTAGGAAGCTAATATATGAACATGGTCGTGAGGCATTACGCAATTGGAAGTTTTGCCGGTGCGGATCTCTTCGCCGCCGATAATGAGCGGAATATCAATGGTATGCGAACTCATTTCTTCAAGTTTGGACAATAATGTTTCTTTTTCAGGGGAGCCAGGAGCGTAATCCTTGATAGGCTCATTCACAGGTTTTGGTATAGTAAATTGATTTGTCATTCTTTATCGTATTATTTTTGAAATTTGAGTTAAAAAACAGCTTGGGAATATAATGAACTTGAACTCTTTGAATCAAGAAAGGGTGAACGTGTAAAATGGGAAATGGAAGAGCAGCAACTTATTATTGGTAGCTTATGAGTAGTAAAAGGTGTTGCACGTAAATTAAAGGTATTTCTGATCTAACAATTTCTAGTCACCTATCAAATTCATCTAATAGCTTTTCCATTTCTTCCTTATTTTTTGCTGTCACCAATGATTGCCGCAGGGTAGCGGCACCGGCAAACCCTTTTATATACCATCCAAAATGCTTGCGCATAAGATTGGTACCAATATGCTCACCTCGGGATTCCAGCAAAAGATCTAAATGGCGTTTACACATTTCAATTCGTTCTTCAGTATTTGGAACGGGCGGTAAGGAAGCGCCATTCAATAAAGCACTTGCTTGCTTAAAAAACCATGGATTTCCCAAAGCGGCCCGAGCCACCATAACAGCATCACACCCCGTTTTTTCAAACATGCGAACAACATCTTCCGGTTTTTTAATATCGCCATTACCAATGATAGGAATAGAAACTGCTTGCTTTAATTCTTTGATCAATTCCCAATTCGCACTGCCTTTATAGCTTTGCTTGGTGGTTCGGGGATGGAGAGCAATGGCTTTTACACCGATCTTTTCCAGTCGCGGCCCTGCCTCAATAGCTACAATATGGGACATATCCCAGCCGGCGCGCATTTTTACTGTCACCGGGAGTTTCGGTACTGCTTCAACCACGGCAGATGTGATGTCATCCATGAGGCACAGATCTTTAAGCGCCGCCGAACCGGCACCTTTTTTGGTAATCTTGGGTACGGGGCAGCCATAGTTGATATCGATAATATCCGGTTGGAATTTGTCTGCCACCACACGAGCTGCTTTTGCCATAACATCCGGAGTATCACCAAAGATCTGGATGCCGATTGGTCGTTCCATTTCCGTAAAACGAATCATATCCAGCGTTTTTTCATTTTCTCGAATGATACCGTGAGCTGACACAAATTCTGAATAGACTACACCAGCGCCCATTTCTTTGCACAAAATACGAAATGAATAATCTGTGACTCCGGCCATGGGAGCAAGGAAAATGGGGGTGTCAATTTTGAGATTACCTATCTGCATATGATATACGAATTTACATACACCATAATTCATTCTGCGAAATTGTAAGATAGTAATTTGTAAGAAAGAAATGTTGCATTAAATTCGCCGGCAAAATTATACATAAACAGGAAATATTTATTATGAGTAGAATGTGTGACGTAACCGGAAAAAGGCCCATGTATGGGAATAATGTGAGCCATGCCCACAATAAATCCCGCCGACGGTTTAATATTAATTTACAGAAGAAGCGTTTCTGGCTTCCGGATGAAAAACGCTACGTAACCCTGAATGTATCTACGCAGGGAATGCGCTTGATCGACAAGAAAGGGATTACGAAAGTTGTAAAGGAAATGCGGACCCGTGGTTTAAAAGTATAATAGACTTTATTACCCTCCCTAAAAAAGAAAACCCTCTTGCTTTCAGCAGAGGGTTTTCTTTATCTGATCACCTTGATTAGATCAACCCAAGAATTCCTATGTTATTATTCAGTTAAAAAGAGTTTCACATTTACGAGTTATATTTTCAATCATTCATCCATTCAATCAACTTAAGAAAAGACTACTCCTGTTGTCGGCGGATGAATGCCGGTACGTCCAGATCATTTCCATAGATAACCGGATTGGTATCATCAAAATGGAATTTCGACGCGGTTGGTTCTGCTAATTCCCTTTGTGTGTCTTCTTGTTCATTCGTCATCTTTTGGTTAAATAATGGTACATTTTCCTGTTCAGCCAAAATACGAGCCTGTTTTTGCTTCGGCCTGATAATAACTTCTTTATCTTCTTTTTCCACTTCTATAGGTGCTTTATGGTTGAATCCCGTGGCAATGACGGTTACCCGTATTTCATCAGACATTCTAGGATCGATGACGGCACCAAAAATGATATTAGCTTCGTTGCCGGCTTCTTCAAAGATGATGGATGTTGCTTCATCCACTTCCATGAGCGTTAGATCAGGACCGCCGGTAATATTGACCAATACACCTTGAGCGCCGCTGATTGATGCACTATCTAATAATGGACTGGAAATGGCTTGCTGGGATGCCAGCACAGCACGTTCTTCACCACCGGCAACACCTGTTCCCATAATGGCTTCTCCCATATTTTTCATAATGGTTTCCACATCAGCAAAATCCAGATTAATCAGTCCATGGACATTGATTAAATCGGAAATCCCTTTTGCTGCTTGATGGAGAATGGAGTCAGCCAGTTTGAACGCTTCCACAACGGTTGTATTGTTATCAACGATGGACATTAGTTTCTGGTTTGGAATTGAAATAACCGTATCGCAGGCTTTCCGCAGATCAGAAAGTCCACCCAATCCGCGATTCATACGCTTGGGACCTTCAAAATTGAAGGGGAGGGTAACGATTCCAACAGTAAGGATTTCAAGTTCACGAGCCATTTGGGCAATACAGGCAGCGGCCCCTGTTCCGGTTCCACCACCCATTCCTCCTGTGATGAATACCATATCGGCTCCGCCAAGTATTTCTGTGATTACTTCCCGATCGGCTTCGACGGCATCTCGGCCCACATCGGCTTTTGCTCCGGCGCCAAGGCCTTTGGTTAGGTTTTTGCCAATCTGGATTTTGTGTTTTGCAGCATTGTTCTCCAAGTCTTGGGCATCTGTATTTACGGCGATGAAATCAACGCCTTGCATCCCGGCCTGGATCATGCGATTCACGGCATTTCCGCCGGCGCCGCCAACGCCGATGACTTTCAGCTTTGCTTTCTGCTCTGCTATACTGTCGAATTCAAATAACATAGGGTTACTCCTCTGGTTTGGTGGTTTGGTATGTGTTTTTCATTTTTAATAAAATCCTTTTATCCAACTCTTCAGCCAGCTTACGGCTCGCTCGAAAGTTGGTTTGATGGGCATGGCTGCCGGTGCCAATTCTTTTTTAACATCCATCCAGTGCAATAATCCGATGACGGACGTATGCTCCGGGTTGGAGGCAACATCAACAGCTCCACTAATATTTTTTGAAATTCCGAGACGAACTCGCATATTTAATATTTCTTCAGCAAGCGGAACCAAATTACGCAACTGTGCTCCACCGCCGGTGAGGACGACGCCATAGGTTAACTTTTCACGGATATCTGCCCGATGAATTTCTCGAGCGATCCATTGCAATATTTCCTGGGCGCGGGCTTCTACATAACGAGAAAGTTCATGTTCAGATACTTGTCTGGCGAGCCCGCCATTTTTTACCGGTAAGTCAAATTCCAGTTCAGTGGAGGACATGGACGCTTTTGCCGATGCATATTTTTTCTTGATTTCTTCTGCCTCTCCAATACCAATCTGAAGCATGACAGCGATGTCATTTGTAATGCTGTTGGAACCAACTCCCATAACGGCAGAGTGGCGAATTCCATCATTATGATAGACGACAACTTCTGTTGTATTTCCGCCAATATTGACCAAAGCAACGCCCAATTCTTTTTCATCGCTATCCAATGTTGTGAGGCATGATGCCAAACCCTGAAACACAAGTCCGTCCACCTGAATTCCCAATTCCTCGGTGCAATTCACCAAGTTTTTTGCCGCCGAACTTGGAACGGTAATTAGATGAACTTTTGCTTCCAGCCGCCGCCCGGACATTCCAACCGGATCTTTAATATTATCCATGGTATCAATAACATATTCTTGGGGCAGGACGTGCATTATATCTCTGTCCGAAGGGAGAGAAAGAGCTCTAGCCATCTCCATAACGCGAAAAACATCATGATCGGTAATTTCATTTTCCACAGGTAAAGATGAATGTTGGTTTTTTTGAATGGCGATGGCACCTTGGGTATTGATACTGCGGATATTTTCACCGGAGATACTTACAACGGCTCTATCTACTTTATGACCGGACATTAATTCTGCATCTTTGACAGCAGCTTCGATGGAATCCATTAGTTTATCACGATGAATGACTGAACCATTTTTCAATCCGGAAGAAGGTGAACGTCCAATTCCCAACAGTTTCATTTCATCTGATTCGTTGGATTTTTCAGCAACAGCACAGGTAATAAAAGATGAACCAATATCCAACCCAACTCTGATCGTTTGAGACGAATTCATATTAATCCCCTTCATACTTTTACCTTTACAATCACTTGGCGATTATAGCGCAAATCCAACGAAGAGAAATTGTGCAATCCTTTTTCTTCAGGTAATGATTGCTCAAATGAATTCAAGATTTGGATTTTTTCCTCCATGCGTTCATTTCCCAAAATAACTTTTGTAGGATAATTAGCCAAAATCAATACAAACTCATCATTGCTGTTCAATGTAACCTCTGAAAGATTTTCATACAAATATGGAAAATGCTCAATGATGTAATCAATCAGAGCGATGGATTCTGATACTTTTTGCGATACGGTTTGATGGCCGATGGGATAGAGCTCCCGAGCTGAATTGAAGCCGGACATGATCGGAATAATTTCTTCACCAACATTCCCTAATTCCGGCAGCACAATGCCTTCTCTATCGATATAAAGTAGAGGATCCATATTCAGCATGGCAACAGGATGTCTTTCCACAATTTCAACAACAATTTTGTTGGGATAGTTTTTACTGATCCGCGCTGCATGAACAAAGGGGTGGCTTTCCAATAGCAAACTCATATTCCGCGTATTAATGTCATTCATAGATGTTCCTAAAACGGGAGCTAGCGATTCCTTGTATTCATCAGCAGGAATGATGAAGGCACCTTTAATTTCAATATCTTCCAAGTTATTCAAACCGGTGAATGTTGACCAATTAAACGAAAGTACAGTTAATGTAAGTACCCATGCGAAAAGGGAAGTGCCAATGATGACTCGAATGTTCATCTGCTGTTTTTTCTTGCGCTTACTCATGGTGTAAAAACATCCTTTTTAAACCCAAGTGTTTTGATTTCCAATTCAAGCATAATATCAAATTTTTCGTTTACTTCCTGTCGGGCAATCCGAATCAGTGTTGCAATATCACTTGCTTTGGCTGATCCATGATTAATAAAAAAATTGGCGTGCTTTTCAGAAATTTCCGCATCTCCGCTGCGTGTTCCTTTTAATCCTGCTTGATCGATCAAATAACCTGCAGCAAGATCCGGTTTTGGATTTTTAAATACACTCCCGGCCGAGCGAAATCGCAACGGTTGATTGTCTTTTCTACCTTGGCTGGCTTTGCTGCGTTTCTCTTGGATCACTGACGATGTAGTTTCCTGCATTTCGAAATCAGCACTAATGATTATTTCATCTTCGCTGAATGAAGAATGGCGGTAGCTGAAATCAATTTCATCCACAGAATAATTTTTTAAATCTCCTCCACGTGTCATAACCTCAACTTTTTGGAGGCAATTGGAAATTTCTCCGCCAAAGGCTCCTGCATTCATAATCAATGCACCTCCCAATGTACCGGGAACGCCGATCATGCTCTCCAAACCGCTTAAATTACGTTTAATGCATTCTTTTACCATGCGCCCAAGCATAACACCTGTTTCGGCATAAACTTGGTTTTTCGAAATGTCTAAATGGGTAAATGACTTGCCAAGGGTAATGACAATGCCATCAATCCCTTCGTCGGCTACTAACAAGTTTGAGCCGGATCCGACAAAATAAACGGGTATATCTGATTCTGCTGCAAAGCGCAATATGTTGCCAAGATCTAGTTTGTCTTTTGGAGTTATATACGCCCACGCCGGTCCGCCGATGCCGTAGGAGGTATGCTTGGACATGGGTTCACTCTCCAGGAGTTTGCCTTTTACTGTTGCTTTCAATTCTGCCATACGATCCACTTAAGCAGCAGCCTCCAACGTTTTTAAATGTTCGAAATATGATTCTGAATATCTCCATATCGTTCCGGCACCGATGGTTAAAACCATATCGCCAGGTTGAACAATTTTATCTAAATGAACAGCAATGTCATCCAGATTTGGAACGTAATGCACATGCTTATGTCCGGCCTTGCGTGCTGCATTAGACACCATGGCTCCGCTCACACCTGCGATGGGTTTTTCTCTGGCCGGATATACATCCGTAACGATGAGTACATCACTTGCTTTAAATGCATTGGCAAACTCTTTATAAAATTCCTCTGTTCGCGAATATA
>JACNLB010000058.1:8381-20969 GCA_014381755.1 Fidelibacterota bacterium
CCGTTTTCGTGGTCATTTTCCCACAGTGTATACACAGTTTGGGATTCATTATAACAAATATTTGTTGCCCTGATTTCTGCATTGGCATCCAATCCATATGTGATGATCGGACGTTTAATTTCCGGGACAATTTCCATAAGGGCAGGGGAATCGGCGCAGGCTATGACGGCGCCGTAAAAAGGAGATGCATTGGCAAATTGAATGAATGCTTGCTGCAAATCTTCCAAGTTGTCGTAACAATCGGTGTGTTCGAGTTCAATATTTGTAATGATGCTGATCGTCGGACGCAAAGCCAGGAAGCTTCGATCGAATTCATCCGCTTCCACTACAATAATATTTCCACTGCCGAGTTTAGCATTTGAATCGATCGTTTTCACCAAACCGCCTACAACTAGCGTGGGATCCAATTGCCCTTCGGATAAAATGGTGCCGATCATGGAAGAGGTTGTTGTTTTTCCGTGTGTGCCACCGACGCCAATACTCGTTTCTTTTACTGCAATTAGTTCCCCCAACATTTCCGCTCTGCGAATGACCGGGATATTCTTTTCATATGCTGCCTGTATTTCCAGATTATCTTTTTGCACAGCACTGGAATAAACCAACACATCCGCATCCGTTAGATTTATGCCGTTATGTCCCATGTGTACGTCTGCACCAAGACGGATCAGTTTTTCGATGATGGGTGATTCCATAATATCGGAGCCACTCACATCAAAACCGAGGTTGAGCAGTAATTCGGCAATACCGCTCATACCGATTCCGCCGATACCAACAAAATGCACTTTTTTTACTTTGCGAAACATCAGGCGTTTACCTTTTCCAATATGTGGTCTACAATTACGTTTACCGCATCCGGTTTGCCTAATTGTATAGATGTTGCAGACATTGCGTTGAGGGCATTTTCATCGGTCAATAATAACATTATTTTTTTAGATGTATTTTTGGAATCTAATTCAGCTTCAGAGATTAATTCAGCCGCTCCAGCATCCACCATAGATTGGGCGTTATGTGTTTGATGATTAGCTGCGGCAGAAGGTAAAGGTACTAGAATTGACGGTAAACCGCAGGCAGTTAATTCTGCAATTGTCAATGCTCCTGCACGAGAAATAGATAAATCGGATAATGCGTAAGCAGATTTCATATCATCAATAAAAGGTAAAACCCGCACGGAATCGGATTCAAACTGCTTATATTTTTCAATATTATTTTTTCCTGTTTGCCATAGTAGTTGAACATTTTCTAAATATTCGATCATGTCTTTTGTGTATTGGTTTAATGCTTCAGCTCCCTGGCTTCCGCCAAAAACAAATAGCGTTTTTTTGTCCGCATTTAAGTCGAATAATTGTGATGCTGTCATGCGATCCCCATTAGCAATGTCCCATCGGACTGGGTTGCCTGCGAGAAAACAGTTTTTTTTTTAACAACATTTTCCACTTCCGGAAATGCTGTAAACACCATTTCGGCATTTTCAGCAAAATGCCGTGTTGTGATCCCGGGGTAAGAATTCTGTTCCTGAATGAAAAAGGGAATATTCATTTTATTAGCAGAATGAAGGGGCAGTGCGGACGCATAGCCGCCCGTTGCGATGACCGCATCTGGTTTTATTTCATTAAGAAGTTGATTGGTTTTTATTTTTGAAGCAAGCAGTCTGCCGGGGAGCAATGCATTGCGTCCCAAGGATTGTAAAGAAAATGATCGTTGTAAACCTCGAATCGGAAGCAAGGTATGTTCAACCTTCATGGCGGGAAATTTTTCCGCTTCCATACCAAATCGTGATCCAACGTAATGAATGTTGGCATCTGTTCGTTTTATCAATTCAGCACCAATCGCCAATGCAGGAAATAAATGACCGCCCGTTCCACCACCGGCAATGATAAATGTTTTAGCCATAAATGCGTTTCCTCCAATTAGAACCATTACCCACGGATCGTTTGGATTGACTAATATTTAATAAAATGCCTAAACACGCTAAATGAACCACTACACCTGAACCGCCATAGCTGATAAGCGGCATGGCCAATCCTGTTGTTGGAACAAGGTTTGTAACCACGGCTGCATTAATGAAGGCGTACAAAATAAAACTACATGAAATACCCAAGGCCAGCATCACTCCGAATATATCCGGACTTTCCTTGGCAATATGAATTCCCCTTTGGAAAATGAACATAAATAATGTTAGAACAAACAATGTACCAATTAAGCCTGTTTCTTCACCAACAATTGCATAAATAAAATCTGTATGGGGAGTGGGGAGGAAGTGATTCTTCCCATAGCTATTCCCCAATCCCAATCCAAAAAGCCCACCATTGGCCAAGCTGATCATGGATTGTTTGATCTGATGCAGATTTTCAGCACTCACTGTTTCAGGGTTTACAAATGAATCTATCCTGCGACGCATATAATCCCAATTCATAATAATAATTGCAAGGAACGTCATGGATACACCGGCAGTGGCCATCATGTGCATTAGTTTGGCGCCGCCGAGAAAAAGCATCACAAAGGATATAATCAGAATCATAGCCGTTGTACTCAAATCCGGCTGCATGGCTATGAGCGCCACAATGGAGCCAATTGCCATGATACAGATTAAATAACCGTTGTAAAAATCTTTTATATGATCCCGTTTTTCATGTATAAATGCTGCCAGGAAAATGATTAACGCCACACGGGAAATATCACTTGTTTGAATTGAGAATGGACCTATATACATCCAGCGCGATGGGCCGGTTGTTCCCTGAAACATGTTCATGATTAATGTTAAAGCTAATAATCCAACAGCCCCGCCCAAAATATATAAAGACCATTCTTTAAGTTTGCGATAATCAAACATCATGAAAAAGAACATGAAAAATGCACCGGCGAGTAGTCGTTTTAAGTGGGCCTGTAAATAAAATGTGTCCGTTCGACTGCTGGTAATTGCTAAAGAGCGAATGGAACTGGCGCTGAAAAGCATAATGGTACCGAATACGCAAAGTAAAACAATCGCACCCAGCAAATATTTGTCATATTTTTTTACTATTATGTTCAAATAATTCACGCGTATTCCTTTAATCCCCTTACCAATTCTCGAAAGACATCGCCCCGATGTTCGAAATTATCGAATTGATCAAAACTTGCACAACCCGGAGATAATAAAACAATATCCCCGGGTTGTGCATTAGAATGAGCGACCTCAACGGCGGACATAAGACTTCCGCAAGAACGCAGTCTCACCGCATCCCCTAAAACCGTTGCGATCGCTTCTTCTGACTCACCAATAGTGAGCACTTCTTTCACATTGTGGGTATGTGGGTATAGTGAAAGAAAATCTCCGCCTTTATCCCGTCCACCCAAAATGAGCAGGATAGGGCTATTGAAACTGTCCAATGCAACGTTTACTGCATCAACATTCGTTGCTTTAGAGTCATTTATATATGAAACACCATTGATATCTCCAACGAGTTCCAGTCGATGTGGGACTCCGCAAAATGATTTCATCACATCTGAAATTTTGGATGACGCAATGCCCAGCAGTGTTGCGGCAGTAGCTGCTCCGAGGTAGTTAGAGAGATTGTGCTTACCGGGCAATGCGATGTCATCCAGGTTGATAAGAGTGGCGTGCTCTTTATCATAAATTTTGGTTGCATTTAACTTAAATAAAACGTTTTTATCTGATTTCAAACTAAAGGGAATCTTTTTAGCATTGGCCGGAGCGATACGCTTTGCCAACAGATCATCATCCGCGTTGAATACCAAAAAATCGTCTTGGGTTTGATTAGACCACATATTCATTTTTGCAGATACATAATCATCCATATCTTCATACCGATTTAAATGGTCCGGGGAGAGGTTCAGAAATAGTGATATGAACGGTTTGAAATGCTGAATGAATTCCATCTGAAAACTGGAAATTTCTAATACGTGGACTCGTTTGGGATTTGGTTTGGATAAATCTTGACGTATTGTGTCCGAAAATGGGTTTCCTACATTTCCTGAAAGAATGGGCTCAATATCATCGGATTGACACATTTCATTCAGCATATGAACAGTAGTTGTTTTACCATTTGAACCGGTAACAGCTAAAATAGGAGCCGTGGTAAACCAGCTGGCAAATTCTATTTCACTTACAACAGGCATGTCTTTAGCTAAAGCTTGTTGAATTATTTCAGCATCTTTGGGAACTCCCGGTGAAATCACCCAGAGGTCAGTAGTATAAATGGTTTCTGTATGTCCATTTATTTCACCCTTAATCCCAGCTTTTTGTAATTCTTGAAACGACTTTATTACGTCATTTGAATTCGATTGGTCGCTCACAAAAACATATGCCCCTAATTTTTGGGCAAGTTTTGCCGCAGCAACACCACTACGAGCTAAACCGATAACGGTAACTCGCTTACCTTTTATATCAATTGTATTTTTATTGGATATATCCATTTAGAAAGCAGCTAATATTATTTTTATGATGGCGATAATTATCACAGCACAGATAATATATAAAATTATTTGCAGCCATGGATGATGTCCTTCGTCTTCGAAACTTTGCATCAACGAATTTTGAATGTTGTGAGTGAAAATAATGCCAGTAATAAACCGATGATCCAGAAACGAACAACCACCCTTGATTCCGGCCAACCGTGTAATTCAAAATGATGGTGTATAGGTGCCATCTTAAACATTCGTTTTCCTTCGCCATGTTTGTTTTTTGTATAACGGAAATAAGTGACTTGAAGCATCACTGAAACCGCTTCCCAGACAAAGACGCCGCCAATTATGAAAAGTAATAATTCTTTCTTAAGCAAAACAGCAATTGTGCCCAATGCCGCACCCGTTGAAAGGGAACCCACATCTCCCATAAATACTTCGGCAGGAGATGCATTGAACCAAAGATACCCAATACAAGCCCCCGTAATGGCGGCAGTAAAAATGGTCAGTTCACCTGCGCCGGGGAGGTATAGAATATTTAAGTAACTGGAAAAATCCACTCGGCCGCTCATATAAGCAATGGCAGCAAATACGGTAAAACAAATCGCCAATAGTCCGGCCGCTAATCCATCCAGCCCATCAGTAAGATTCACAGCATTGGATGTCCCGGTGATAACCAAAATGATTGCCAGTGGATAAAAATATCCAAAATCCAATTCCAGGTTTTTGAAAAAGGGAACGCTGGTTACACTTTTGAATTCTGCAAAAACAGGGTTATTAAAAATCCATATACTGATAATGACGCCTAAAAGTAATTGGCCGATAAGTTTATAGCGCGCCACCAGACCTTTTTTCATTTTCTTCACCACTTTCAGGTAATCATCTAAAAACCCGATAACTCCCATCCAAACCAAAGCCAGCATGACAATTTGGATGTACACATTTGTCAGATCTGTCAGGAGCAAAGTTGGAATGAGGACTGAGCAAATGATCATCAGACCTCCCATAGTGGGTGTGCCGCGTTTTTTCTGGTGGCTTTCCGGTCCATCGTGGCGAATTTCTTCACCAATTTGATATTTACGGAGCGTGCGAATAATCCAAGGTCCAATGGCAAATGTAAACAGTAATGCCAGAATGGCTGCAGCGGCAGCGCGAAATGTGATATATTGAAATACATTAAACGGAGAGAATACATCACGGAAAGAATAAAGAAAGTGATACAGCATCAGTTTTTCGATAATCCGTCTATAATCGTTTCCATGGCCATCCCACGAGACCCCTTAACCAATAGTTTGTCACCTGCTTTTAACCAATCTTGCAGTGATGACAATAAATCTTGTTTTGAATCAAAATGCTGATGATACATAGAATCATTTAATACACCATCAGTCGCAGATGTTTCTATCCCCGTTGAAAAGACAGCATCTAATTTTCTTTCAATGCAATGTTCTCCCACTTGGCGGTGGTGATTCATGGAACCGGCTCCCAGTTCAAACATATCCCCAAATACCAAAATCCGACGACCGTTACCACTGAAGGCCTTCAGGTAATCGATTGCAGCAAGGGTTGACGTCAGATTCGCATTATAGGTATCATCAATGATGGTTAAATCATTTAATTGCTTTACTTCACAGCGGCCTTTGGGCGATTGAAATGATTTTACTTGTTTACGGAATACGTTCCAATCAATACCCAAATGGATTGCGATTGCGGATGAAGCAATGACGTTTTTTACAAAAGACAGGTTATGTGAGCCGGTAACAATCTCTTCAGTATCAATTGTTAAGGACATTGTACCATCTTCTTCATGGTGAATATCTGCCGGGAAATCACATTCAGGCGTTAATCCGTATGTAATGATTTCACCCTTTGTTCCGAGTTCGCGAATATGTTCATCCGCCATATTGACGTAAGCGGTTCCATTTTCTAATGCATTAAACAGTGCCCCTTTTGTTTTGGCGACTACTTCTATGGATCCAAATCCTTCGAGATGGGCAGGAGCGATATTTGTGATCAAACCATGAGTGGGTTCAGTAACATCGCATAAATATTCAATATCTCCCGGCTGATTGGCCCCCATTTCAATTATGGAAACCGTATGGTGTGGCGCCAGTTGTAAAAGTGTTAATGGCAATCCAATAGACGTATTAAAATTCCCTGATGTGGCGTGAACGGTTTGCGAAACTGAAAAAATATGCTTCAGCAATTCTTTCGTGGAGGTTTTACCGTTTGAACCGGTAATTCCAATAATTGGGATATCAAATTGTCGTCGCCACTCATGTGCCAAGTTGCCCATGGTTTTTAAAACATCGTCAACTTCAAAAAAGTCCATCCCATTGGAAACGGATGTTTCGTGATCTACAATACTTGCCACGGCTCCATTATCTCTGGCTTGTTGAATAAACTGATGCCCATCCACCTGTTCACCTTTTAAGGCAACGTATAAATCACCGGTGGCGCATTCGCGGCTGTCAGTCGTAATTCCCGTAATGGGAGATGTAGGTTCTTTGCCTATAAGTTGAGTTATTAGAGAACTGAAATCTTCAGGTTCAGATAGCGTTATGCGCACAAAACTCCTCAATAATTTTTATATCTGAATAGGGATGACGAACACCTTCGATCTCTTGGTATGTTTCCCGGCCTTTACCAAGGATCACGAGGACATCATTATGTTTTAAATCATTTAACGCTGTTTTAATCGCCGCACCGCGTTCTTCAAAAACATCATATTTATCAGAAGATAAACCGGCGATTATTTCTTTATTTATATCTTCCTGCTTTTCATATCGTGGATTGTCTGGCGTGATATAAAAATAATCAGAAAATTGCTCAACAAGCCTGCCCATGATGGGCCGATTGGCTGCATCCCGGTTGCCTCCGCAACCGAAAACAGTAATCAGCTGACCATTTTCAGGTACAAGATTATAAATTGTGTTCAACACCTTTTCATACGCATCAGGCGTATGGGCGTAATCCACAACAATGGGTGCACCATTTGGTGACGTAATTGCTTCCATGCGGCCGGTAACGACTTTGCAGGAATTGATTCCCGCAGCTATTGTTCCGATGGGAATTCCCATGGCAAGTGCAGCACCGACAGCAGACAGTATATTTTCTTTATTAAAATCACCTATTAATTCGGAATTAATCTCAACCTCATGCTCGCCTGCAGCAATTGTTCCGGTAATCCCCCGCAAAGAGGAATGAACGTCTTTGAAATGAACATCGCTATTATTCGTAACAGACGTTTTAATAACAGGAGCTGTACTCTCTTCGATCAATCTCTGACCGTATTCATCATGGGTGTTTATGATGGCAGTGGCAGACAAGGGAAGGGATTTAAATAATTTTGCTTTGGCGTGATAATAATCTTCCATTGTGCCGTGATAGTCCAAATGTTCCGGCGTCAAATTGGTAAAAACAGTTGTATCAAATTCAACATCCGCAACGCGGTATTGATGAATTGCATGAGAAGACACTTCCATGACCACATGAGAAAAATCGTCATCAGCAAGGTCCCGCAGCAGTTTTTGCAGATTGATAGCATCCATTGTGGTCAGCGTTTTACCTTGTTCATGGTTTTCAGCGAAAACGCCTAATGTCCCCAATTGAGCCGTTTTACATCCTGCTTCATTTAATATGGATGTAATGAGTGTTGCTGTGCTGGTTTTACCATTCGTTCCGGTGATGCCAACAACGTGTAATTCTTTTGACGGATGCCTGTAATATTCAGCCGCAACGAAAGACGCTGCTTTTCGAGGGTTTGATACTTTCACCTGTGGGACTGGAAGCGTACCCACATCACGTCCATTTGTTATGATGGCTGAAGCGCCATTTTCCAATGCTTCCGGTATATAATCATGGCCATCGGACGTTGTTCCGTGAACGGCAATATAGAGATCGCCGGGCTGCACATTGCCTGAATGAAGATGAATATTTTTTATGGGCGTGGACGGAATGTCTCCATTTGCGGCGATAAATCCTTTGACGAGATTGTTAAGAGTCGGCTTCATTTTAAACCTATAGTGCATATAGATCCATGGGTGACAATAGTTCCCGGTTTCGGACTTTGCCAAATGACTTTTCCGGACCCTTTAAAATGAGTTCTAAGTCCAATTTGCCTTATGACTGTGCGAGCTTTTCGCAAACTCATTCCGCGAACATCCGGAAGGTATGTATCTCCATTTGCTTTTTGAACGACAGGCACAATTGACATGGCATTGGATAAAACCACTGGTTTAGCCACGGTGTTATCCGAGGTATGTGAGAGGGGCAGACGCTCTTGGACCAACATGTGGTCTTTTTCGATAGTCTGTGGTTTGAGAAGGCGAATGGAATCGTCCATATTAATGATCCGTTCCATCACCTTGTGGAAGACAGGAGCAGCACCATAACCGCCCCAGTGGTATCCAATTTTTGGTTCATCTAAAATGATTACCCCAACTAGTTGGGGATTGTTCGCCGGAAAAAACCCTACGAAGTTGGAAATAAATTTCTTATTTGAATAGTGGCCATCGATGAATTTTTGAGCCGTTCCGGTTTTACCTGCTACAGTCCAGCCTTTGATGGACGCTTTGGTACCTGTTCCCGTTTCAACCACTCGGCAAAGCATATCCGTCATGATGTCCATTACGTCCTTTGAAGCTACTTTACGAATAACTTCAGGTTGCTCTGAATAAACAATTTCGCCTGAAGGCGAAACGATTTGTTTTACCAGTCTGGGTTTAAGTAGAAAACCTCCGTTTGCAATGGCAGCATACGCCATACCCAACTGTATGGCTGTTACGCCCACTTCATGTCCCAACGAAATTTCAGCCAGAGAAATATCGCTCCATTCCGATACGTGTCTTAAAGTGCCGGGATGCTCTCCTGCAATATTTATGTTTGTATGCATTCCAAAGCCAAAATCCCTGCTATAACGATAAAGAGTATTTGTGCCCAAAGTTTCAGCAATTTTGATGACACCCACATTGCTAGAATTTTCCATTATTTGAGGCATGGTCAATAGTCCAAAATCTTCCCAATCTTTAATAGTGCGCCCTGCAAAAATATAGCTGCCATTTTCACAATTAAATTCTTCCCACAACGAAACGGTGTTTCGATCCACCGCAGCAAGTATGGGGACTATTTTATACGTGGATCCTGGCTCGAATTGGTCCGTAATTACTTTATTTCGCTGCCATCCGATTTCACTACGTCCGGGGTAATTCGGATCAAAATCAGGTACAGAAGAAATGGCAAGTATTTCACCCGTTTGCGGGTTCATAATAAGCCCCATAGCAGCAGTCGCATCGGTTTTATCACGTTGCGCTGCAAGTTCTTCCTGCAGGATTGCTTGATATTCAAGGTCTAGGGTCATTTGAATATTTGCACCGTCTATAGGCGGTTTTTGCGGCAGGTTGGTTTTGAATGTAGATTTTCCACGGCCGCTCATTTGACGTACAACCCAGCCAGCTTTTCCGGCGAGATAGTTGTTATATTTTTGCTCTATACCGGAAATACCTTTATCATCGAGATCCACAAAGCCCAGAGCTTGAGAAGCAATATTTCCATGGGGATAATAACGGCGAGAGTCACGTTCAACGATTAAACCCTCCGGTTTATTGATGAGCAATTTTTCACAATGTGACCGCATCATGTTTCGCTCTAAATATTCAAAACTCTTCGAAGAATTCAGTTTCTTCAGGTATGTATCTTTATCCCCATCTAAACATTCACTTATTTGTTCTGCAAATTCTTCTTTATTCTCTATTTGCATTGGATGGACTCCGAAAGAATAATGAATTATATTTCGCGTGAATGACACATTGTTGCGATCATAAATATTTCCACGAATTGCTTTTAATGGTTTTTGAACCATACTCTGATTTTGTCCTTTTAAGCGCAGGTGTTCTCCATCCACAATTTGAATTTGAAATAGTCGCATGGATAGACCTACCCAGCAAAAGACAATAAGCCCAGACATAACGATCACTCTGGGTCGAAATTTTAAATACGTTTTAGTCAATTGGGTTCTCAACTAGTAACGGATCCACATGAATAATCATAGCTTCCGGTTTCGCAACAACCATACCCAGTTCGTTCCGGGCAACTGACGTAATGCGATCCACTCGATTTAAGCGTGATATATCACTTTTTAATTCCTTTACAGAATTGTTTAATTCAGCAAATGTGGATTTTTGAATTTCGATCGCCATAATGGTTTCGTCAATTTCAGTATATACCCATAAGTAGACGATAAGACCGCCTATGGAAAAGACTGTCACAAGAAAAAAGGACAGAGTTTGTAAAAATTCCTTATGTCTATTTATGCGTTTCTTTTTACGTCGTTTAGCCATTATATCCTTTCTCCGGCTCGCAATTTTGCACTACGCGATCGGTTGTTTTTTGTTTGTTCTTCTTTGGTAGGTGGAAGGGGTTTTTTTGTTAATACTGATAACAATTTTTCTTTTTTTAATGATTTAAAGCTGTGCTTAACCATCCGGTCTTCCAGAGAATGGTAACTGATAATGACGATACGACCACCCGGCGTCAAAAATTCAATAAATGAATCCATGAAATGTTGTAAGCGATCCAATTCTCCGTTGACAGCAATGCGCAATGATTGAAAAATCCGTGCCAGTGTTTTTTGACGATTATTTGGCGGAGTACTTCTTCTTATAGCTTCTTTTAAATCGCCAATCGATTCCATTGAGTTCATATCTTTTACAGACTTCGCAATGCGTCGGGAAAGTCTTTCTTCACCAAAATTGTAGAATATGTCGGCCAAGTCATCCGCTGAAGTTTGATGAATGAGTTGCGCTGCAGTTTGACCCGATGAAGAATCAAAGCGCATATCAAGATCACCAGAGTTTTGGTAACTAAATCCACGATGTGAATCCAATTGACAAGAGGAAAGGCCCAGGTCTAACAGTATTCCATTCACTGTAGTGACGCCTTCCTGCTTAAGTAGTTGGGGTAAATTGTCGTAAGAGAGGTGGTGGCAAGAGAAGGCACCGCTGCCAGACAGTCGTTCTTTACAGATTGCCAGTGCCTTCTCATCGCGATCAAGTCCGAACAGCCTCGCTGAATCCGAGAGGGTGTTCAGGATGTATGTGGCGTGCCCGCCGAGACCTACAGTCCCGTCGAGATAAATTCCCTGCCGATCTGTGATCAGCAAATCCAAAACTTCGTTGACCATTACAGGAATATGATAAGGTGACGTTTCCTGCAAGATTTCCGATGTCATTAGAGTATAATTTTTTCTGCCAGTGCATCATATTCTGATGAATCCATTGTTAAATTTTGTTTATCCACTTTCGCCAGTTCGCTTGGATCCCAAATCTCAATTTTGTTCACCATGCCGATTATAAATGCGTTTTTTTTCAATTTTGCGTAATTGAGCAAGTTAGATGAAAGCATGATGCGCCCTTGTTTATCAAATGTCACGGAAGACGCATATCGAACAGTATTACGAATAAAAGATCTGTTGATACCTGAAATAGCTGAAAGATCTTTTAAATCGTCTTCAATTATTTGCCAGGCTGTGAGAGGGTAGACCCAAATGCACGGATCCATGCCCCGAGTGATCACGAATGTTTGATCATTTTCCGGCGCAAGGCTTTGGCGAAATTTCGCAGGAATATTGACACGACCTTTGATGTCAATCGTGTAGGAAAATTCTCCCGTAAATGTATCTTGATTTATAGTCATACCCACAAGTTGGTTAATTGTTTACCCACAATTACCCACAATATATTCTATTCTACCCACTTTTGTCAACTTAATTTATTAAAATAAGTAAAATAAATGCGTGTTTATTGACGACAAAATGCTTCAACCAACGGTTGAAGTGAATTGGGATTTAAAGTAATCCCTTAACTATCTTTGGGGGAGGTAGTGCTTTACTGTGACAGTGGATGGTTCGGCGAAGAACTGTATTTCAGCAGGATGTTTGAACTGCCCCAGTTCTTTCACTTCAAGTCCATTAATGTATAGTGTAATGCCCGCTGTCTGGTTCAGGCGAATATAAATTTGGTTTTCAAAAGATAAGCTTTTTTCTTCTCCGGCTGTGAGAATGTCTGATTGTGTAGAAGTTGTGTCAGCTGTTAAACTGTACCAAATTCGTTCCGTTGTTATCATTTTCAGTTTTAGAGGAGGTTCCACAGCCAAGGCAACTGTTTGAGAAACAGCTTCCACATAGTCATT
>JACNLB010000156.1:0-1151 GCA_014381755.1 Fidelibacterota bacterium
GTTTTGGAATTTTATCAGTAATATTTTAACTTCCCACTACATTTGTATCCATTCAGGAATGGAATAAAGGGCTAGCAGTTTCGTAGCCCTTTTTTTGGGTCTAATTTGAAAAAATGTGTAGATTCATGAAATTCTGAAAAATACAGGTCAACTCAAATCAAAATATCTGAACACTATGAATCAAATCTCAATTACCGAATTTATCGAAGGAATTCCCAAGGCGGAACTCCACCTACATATTGAAGGGACTTTTGAGCCGGAGCTCATGTTCGAAATTGCACATCGGAATCAAGTTTCAATTCCCTTTCAATCTGTTGAAGAATTAAAGAATGCTTATAACTTTAATAACCTTCAAGAATTCTTGGATATTTATTATGCTGGAGCCAGTGTGCTGCTCCATGAACAAGATTTTTATGATTTAACTTGGGCGTATCTCACTAAAGTCCATGAAGAAAACCTGATCCATACAGAAATATTTTTTGATCCACAAACCCATACAGATAGAGGCGTTTCCTTTGACACCGTCATTCAAGGTATTCACAAAGCCTTGGAAGATGGGAAAAAGAATCTTGGTATCAGTTCACAATTAATCATGTGCTTTTTACGGCACCTTGATGAAGAGTCAGCATTTGAAACATTGAATCAAGCATTGCCTTATAAAGAATGGATCGCTGGCGTGGGATTAGATTCATCAGAAATGGGACATCCACCATCAAAATTTGAGCGCGTCTTTTCTAAAGCAATGGATGAAGGGTTCATTACTGTGGCTCATGCGGGAGAAGAAGGTCCCGCTGAATATATTTGGGAAGCCATAAACGTATTGAAAGTATCCAGGATTGATCATGGAAATCGATCGCTCGATGATGAGCAATTGATTAATCATATTGCACAAAAACAAATTCCATTAACACTATGTCCATTATCCAATCTTGAATTAAAAGTAGTCGAAAATTTAAAGGATCATCCATTGCTTCAATTAATGGATGCCGGAGTAATGGTTACTATTAATTCTGATGACCCGGCGTATTTTGGTGGGTATATGAATGAAAATTATGTACGTCTGGCTTCTGCATTAAATCTGTCAAAAAGGCAAATTACGGATTTGGCTATAAACAGTTTCAAATCCAGCTTTTTATCGGAAATTGATAAAG
>JACNLB010000156.1:1641-17947 GCA_014381755.1 Fidelibacterota bacterium
GGAAAATCAATCCTTCGCCCAGACGCGCCAAAAAAAACAACGGGAGAAACTCGGTTTTTAACCGATATATCCGTTGATAATATGGTGCATGGTGCACCAGTCTATTCGTCCATTCCATTTGGTGAATACACACATATTGATTTATCCGAATCAAAAAAAGTGGATGGATATATTGATTTTGTATCTGCGGTCGATATTCCGGATGAGAACCAAATTGGAGTCATTATTCCAGATCAACCCCTGTTTGCAGATAAAACAGTTCGATATATTGGAGATAGCATTGGATTTGTGGTGGCTGAAACACATGATGCCGCCATATTGGCCGCAAAAGCGGTGGACATCAAATACACTGAAAAAACACCCTATTATTCTATCGATGATAGTCGTGAAGCCACAGAAAATTTCATTCATGAATCCAATTTAGCCTGTCATCATAAAGTAAGAAAAGGTGATATTCATAAAGGGTTCGAAGAATCAGACCACATTATAGAAGCACAATTTGTAACACCGTTTCAAGAACATTATTATCTTGAGCCACAGGCTTGTATTGCCATACCGAATGGACCCGATAAAATAAAAATATTGGGTTCAATTCAATGCCCATTCTATATCCAAAAAGCTATCGCCCGAGTATTTGATTGGCCATACGAAAATATTCTGGTGGAGCAGGCGCCTACCGGTGGTGCGTTTGGTGGAAAAGAAGATATCCCATCAGAAATATGTGCACGGGCTGCAGTAGCTGCCATGAAAATTCAACGACCGATAAAAGTGGTTTATAATCGGAATGATGATGTGCAGTTAACCAGCAAGCGGCATCCCTTTCAAATGCATTATAAAGTGGGTGTTAAAAAGGATGGAACTTTGATTTCATCTGAAATTTTATTAGAAGAAAATGCCGGTGCATACGCCACACTTTCCACCGTAGTGTCCTATCGATCTTGTGCGCAAGCAATGGGGCCTTATGTCATTCCAAATATTCACGTGGATTCCAATTCATATCATACAAATCTTCCTACAACAGGTGCCTTTCGCGGATTCGGTTCTCCCCAAGCAGCATTTGGCCATGAACGTATGATGGACGTGATTGCAGAAGAATTGGGAATAGAACCAATGGAATTGAGATTAAAAAATATTCTTCAACCTGGTGATCAAACTCAAACGGCTCAAATATTAAATAATAGTGTCGGAGCAGAAGATACCATTCGAGAAGCAGCAAAACTTGCAAATTGGGAAACATACACGCCTAATAATGATGGGCGTTACAAATATGGTTTAGGAATGAGCGCTATCCATTATGGGAATTGTCTGGGTGCAGCTGGTTGGCACATGGATGGTTCAGGAGTAAATATTAAATTATTTCCAAATGGGAATGTCCACGTCGCATATGGTTTAATTGAGATGGGACAAGGATCAGAAACAGTCGTCCGTCAAATGACAGCAGAAGCGTTAGGCGTTTCTATCGATAGAATTACAGTTTTGCCCACAAATTCTGCTCAAGTGCCGGATAGCGGTCCTGCCGTTGCCAGTCGGAATGTAGTTATGACAGGAAATGCCATTCGAAATGCCGCTGAAAAAATACAACCGATTCTCAAAAAATCTGCGGCTGAACTTATGGGATGTAAGGAATCAAATATTGACATAAAAGAAGATTATGTTCAAGATTCTGATTCGGGTACAAAAATGATGTTTCATGAATTATGTGATTATTTGAGCAAATCAAATATGGATATGGAATTCACGGGTTGGTGGCATACACCGGAATTAGAATATGATGCTGAAACAGGAATGGGTGAAGCGTATTTTTCCTACTCCTTCGCCACGCAAATTGCGAAAGTAAAAGTGGATTCACTCACGGGTCAGGTAGATGTACAAAATATTTATGCTGCTTATGATGTGGGTAAAGCGATTAATCCATCCGGAATTGAAGGACAAGTAGAAGGTGGCTCTGCCCAAGGAATCGGCTGGGCAACGACGGAAGATTTAAAAATGCAGGATGGCATTGTACAAACACCCAACTTAACAACATATTTATTGCCCACTGCCATGGATAGTGCAGATGTTGAAACAGCCATCGTAGAAAAGCCGGAGCCGGAAGGTCCGTGGGGAGCAAAAGGCATTGGTGAACCGAGTATTATTCCCACCGCTGGTGCTGTGGCAAATGCTGTAAGTAATGCTATCGGAATACAAATGAATGAAATTCCACTCACACCGGAACGGGTGCTAAATGCACTTAATTTAAGGCGATTAAAACAAGATATAGTTTCTTGCTAATTACACACAACATGTTTAATATGCAATAATAATATGATTAAAAGAGAAACAATTATTCAAAAAGTTAATACAGCACTTGATCGTTCTGCAATTGTATCCATGTTGGGACCTCGCCAATGCGGGAAAACCACACTGGCTAAAATCATTGCTCAAAATGTAGGTGAAAGCCATTTTTTTGATTTAGAACACCCCGGTGATGTGGCAAAACTTCAAAATCCGCTATTGGCGCTGGAAGATTTGACAGGGTTGATTATTTTAGATGAAATTCAATTAATGCCGGAATTATTTTCGGTATTGAGAGTATTAGTGGACAGAGAAGATTCTTCAGCTGTTTTTTTACTGTTAGGGAGTGCTTCTCCGGATATTTTAAAAAAATCATCTGAAACATTAGCAGGTCGTATCGAGTTTGTTCCTATAGGCGGATTTGATCTTATTGAATCAAAATATTCAGTAAATGAATTATGGATAAAAGGTGGGTTTCCCAAATCATATTTGGCAAAGTCTCTTAATGATAGTTTTTCTTGGCGGGAAAATTTTGTCATGACTTTTTTAGAACGTGATCTTGGTCGTTTTGGTGTTCATGTATCACCACAGACCATGCGTCGATTTTGGTTTATGCTGGCCCATGGACATGGCCATGTGTGGAATGCGTCTGATATTTCCCGATCCCTTGGAGTCTCATTTATGACTGCGAAACGATATGTAGATATTTTGACAAATGCATTTATGGTTAGGCAACTCCAGCCTTGGTTTGCAAATATATCAAAAAGACAAATTAAATCTCAAAAGGTTTTTATCAGGGATAGCGGTATTTTTCATTTTCTAGTTAATGTTAAAACAAAAAGTGAATTACTGAAACATCCAAAGCTCGGCTCTTCTTGGGAAGGGTTTGTCACAGAACAAATAATTAATATTTTAGGAGAAAGAAATTGCTATTATTGGAGAACTCGTGCTGGTGCTGAACTTGATTTATTATATATCAGTGGAAGCGAAAAATATGGTTTTGAAATGAAATGTACTGATTCAGTAAAAGTCACAAAGTCCATGCGCATTGCAATTCAGGATCTTAACCTAAAAGAGCTTTATATCGTTTATCCGGGGAAAGACACATTTCGGATCGATGAAAATATTACAGCGATTCCAATTTCGGATTTAGTATTAAAACTTAAAAACGGTATATAATGAAAACGCTTCTTACAAACTGTCGAATCGTAAATCCATATGGAGAAATATCATTTTTGGATAATGGGTCAATCTTAATCGAAGATGGACTTATCAAAGAATTAGGGTTATTAGATACATCTGTTCAAGTGGATGAAACGGTTGATTTGTCTGGAAAAACTGTTTTACCGGGAATGATTAATGCCCATGCCCATTTATATTCAGCTTTGGCGGTAGGAATGCCCTTTCCCAAAGGAAACCCAACGAATTTTACCGAAGTATTAGAACAAGTGTGGTGGATTTTAGATATGGCATTGGACAAAGAAAGTACCAAAGCATCATACGAATCAGGATTGGTGGATCATTTGCGGCATGGCGTAACGACGGTGATAGATCATCATTCAAGTCAGAATTATGTTAATGGTTCACTCCAATTATTAGCGGATACAGCCGATAAACTTGGCATAAATATTTCAGGTACTTTTGAAATGACGGATCGAAATGGCGAACAAACATTTCAAGAAAGTTTAGATGAAAATATTCAGTTTCACCAAAAATATAAAGGATCAAAATCTGTTCGTCCGCTAATAGGGCTTCATGCATCCTTTACCCTTTCGGATGAATCTCTACAAGCTATTGCGAATGCCTTAAAAAATGAATCTAACTGGGGTATTCATATCCATACAGCGGAAGATAAGGCAGATCAATTAGATGCTGTAAATCGTGGTTACAAGTCAACATTAGATCGATTGAATCATTTTGGATTATTGAATGAAAACAGCCTTGTGATTCATGGTATTCATTTTGTTGAAGAAGATATAAACATTATCCGGGATACGGGAGCAATGTTGGTTCATAATCCATCATCCAATTCAAATAATCGCGTAGGAATGACACCTAACGAAATTATCAATGATTTGATGGCAGGGTTGGGAACGGATGGTATGCAAGGAAATATGTTAGCAGAAGCTAAAGAAGGAACACTCATTAGAAGTGGACACTTAACAGGCGGCGCTCCCGGTGTGAATTATGCTGAATTACTCTTCAAAAATAATCCTGAAATAGCATCAAAACTTTTTGGACGAAAAATGGGAAAACTTGATCCGGGATATTCGGCGGACTTGGCTATTTTCGATTATATACCAAGAACGGATTTCAATGAAAATAATTGGATCGGGCATACTTTGTTTGGAATGGAGAACCCAAGCGATGTTATGACAAATGGAATATTTAGGATTCGAAATAACGAGTTTATAGATATTAATGAACAAGATTTATTAAAAAATGCAGACGTCCAGTCCCGCAAATTGTGGAATAAAATGGATTTAATAAAAAAATAAAAAGTCATGGAAACATGTTGTTGCTACATAAATACCAATATTTTTTACCCCTTTGTGTTTCCCCTATTAGCGAAGCGCAGGGGAAAAATAAGGATTTGGATTCTTTAATAATCTCCCCTGTCATAGGGGAGAATTAAAGTGGGGTCATCAAAATTGTTAAGCAATGTTTGTTAAGTGGCAAATAAAAATAGAAAATAGAAAAGAGAAAAAAATGAACTTACAAGAGCAATTAAAAGCGATATCTCAATTAGATTTAAGCGGATACGGGAAAGACTTTTTACTCACATGGGAAAAGTCTGATGACGAAATAAAAGCAACACTATTTTTAGCTGAATTATTCAAAGAAATGCACAAACAAGGATTGACGTATAAAACGTTTGATGCCGGGTTAGCCTTATCCATTTTCCGCGATAATTCAACTCGCACACGGTTTAGTTTTGCTTCTGCAGCAAATGCGCTTGGATTAGAAGTGGCAGATTTAGATGAAGAAAAATCGCAAATCGCCCATGGTGAAACGGTACGAGAAACAGCCAATATGATTTCTTTCATGACGGATGTTATTGGTATTCGCGATGATATGTTTTTGGGTGAAGGCAATACCTATATGAGAGAAGTAGCAGAAGCAGTTCAAACCGGGTTCGAAGAAGGAACGCTTCATCAACGCCCGGCATTGGTAAACCTGCAATGCGATATTGACCATCCAACCCAAAGTATGTCTGATTTGGCCATGTTGAAACATACCTTTGGTTCATTGGAAAATTTAAAAGGCAAAAAAATTGCCATGACGTGGGCTTATTCTCCAAGTTATGGAAAACCGCTTTCTGTTCCCCAGGGAATCATTGGACTCATGACGCGTTTTGGCATGGATGTAACATTGGCACATCCTGAAGGATATGGTCTTATTCCTGAAGTGGTCGATTTAGCCGGAAAACAATCAGAAGCCAGTGGTGGCTCTTTTCATGTTTCTAATGATATGACAGAAGCATTCCAAGGCGCAGATATTGTGTATCCGAAATCGTGGGCGCCCTATGATGTGATGGGACAACGGACAGAATTGTTAAAAGTAGGCGATAAAGATGGTTTAAAATCACTTGAACAAGAAGCATTAGTCAATAATGCAAAATATACGGATTGGGAATGTGACGAAGAAAAGATGTCCGCCACCAAAGATGGAAAAGCACTTTATATGCATTGTTTACCGGCGGACATTACAGATGTGAGCTGTGAAAAAGGTGAAGTAAGTAAATCCGTATTTGATCGATATCGCAAAGATACATATATCGAAGCCAGTTACAAACCATTCGTGATTGCATCTATGATGTTTTTGGGACGATTGGATAATCCTATTGAAAAATTGACTGGTTTAGTCAATAAAATGGAAAAACGGTTCTAAAAATGAGTTTACCACGAAGTACACAAAGATACGCAAAAAAAATAAAAACATAATGGAAGTAGAAAAAAAGGATTTGCTGACAGATTTCAAAAAATATATAGGTTTACGAATCTATGGAAACCTTTGTGTCTTTGAGACTTTGTGGCAGAAAAAATATTATGATTAATGGAAAAAAACTGGTCGTTATTGCTTTGGGCGGAAATGCGATCAAAAAAGCGGGCGAAGTAGGAACATCTGAAGACCAATTCCGAAATATTGCATTAACATGCGAACAATTAGTCGAAATGAATAAGCAAGATTATCTCATGGTATTAACTCATGGGAATGGTCCCCAAGCAGGGAATTTATTAATCCAACAAGAAGAAGGAAGTAATCTCGTCCCATCCATGCCCTTGGATGTGGTAGATGCCATGACTCAAGGTGAAATTGGATATATGTTTCAAAATCAATTGCAAAATGCGTTTCATCGAGATGGAAGAGATATTCCCATTGCATCACTGATTACCCAAATGCTTGTGGATGAAAATGATCCTGATTTTCAAAACCCTTCTAAACCGGTGGGGCCATTTTATTCAAAAGATGTTGCTTTAGAATTACAAGAATCAAAAGGGTATGTGGTTAAGGAAGTGAGATCGGGGACTGATAAAAATTGGCGGCGTGTAGTACCATCTCCTGCACCGATCGGTTTAGTAGAAGCTAAAGTTATTCGCACATTGGTTGGAAAACGCGTCATTGTTATTACGTCTGGTGGTGGCGGAATTCCTGTCATGAAACAACCCAACGGTGAATTGACAGGTATCGAAGCAGTTATTGATAAGGATATGGCTGGGCAAAAGTTGGCTGATGTTGTGGATGGGGACATATTTCTTGTTCTTACAGACGTGGATCATGTTTATGTGAATTATGGAAAATCAGACGAAAAACCAGTTAGAAAATTGACAATTGTAGAAGCAAAAAAACATTTAGCAGACGGGCAATTCCCCGAAGGAAGTATGGCGCCTAAAATACGCGCCTGTATTGCTTTCGTAGAAAATGGGGGAGAGCGTGCCATTATAACGTCCATTAACCAAGCGGTAGATGCGTTGAATGGCAACGCTGGTACCGAAATTATTTTGAATTAAAAGGATAAAAATGACCATGAATAATCAAGTTTTAGAAAATACAATCAATCTTTGTCGGGAAAGGAATATATTACTTCCCACCTATAAACAGATGAAAAATCCTGAACTTATTCCGGATAAAATAAAGCAAGAGTTAACTGAAATTGGACTATGGGATGTAAATCCGCGAAACTTGTTTCGGATTACATGGAAGAATGAACCAGTATCATCCGGTGGTGGATTTGGAAATGCAAATTATTTGGAAGTACCTAAAGAAATAACAGGCGTAAAAGCACGTATTTTTGTTTTATTGGGTAAGTATTTTCCAACAGGAGCGCATAAAGTTGGTGCTACTTTTGGCCCATTAGTCCAAAGGCTTATAACAGGTGAATTTGATCCAACCCATCAAAAAGCATTATGGCCATCTACAGGGAATTATTGCCGTGGCGGTTCTTTTAATTCGGCATTACTGGGGTGTGGTTCTGTGTCTGTTTTGCCGGAAGAAATGAGTAAAGAACGATTTGATTGGTTAGAAGATATAGGATCAGAAGTTCACCGTACTCCGGGCAGTGAGAGCAATGTGAAAGAAATTTATGATAAAACGAAGGCTTTAAAAGCAGAACGTGGAGACGATTTAGTTGTTTTAAACCAATTTGAAGAAATATCCAACCCATTCTGGCATTATCATGTTACAGGTGGTGCAATGGAAGATGTTTATGAACTAAACAAAACAAATAATTCAAAATTTAGTGGATTGTTTTTAACGCAAGGATCAGCGGGTACATTGGGAGCTGGGGATTATTTAAGAACAAAATTCCCTGCCATGAAGATTGCAGCGGGTGAAGCGCTCCAATGTCCAACATTACTTTATAATGGATATGGCGCACATCGTATTGAAGGAATTGGTGATAAGCATGTTCCATGGATCCATAATATGAAAAATATGGATATGGTGATTGGGATTGATGATAATATTTCGATTAATCTCATGCGATTATTTAATGAACCAACAGGATTGGATTTCTTGAAGGAAAAAGGAATTGATCCGGAAGTAGTGGACAAACTTCACTTATTGGGCATTTCCGGTATTGCTAATCTTGCCGGTGCCATTAAAATGGCAAAATATTATGAATTTAATGAAAATGATACAGTCTTTACCGTGGGAACCGATTCCATGGAAATGTATGGTTCACGGTTAGTGGAAGAGCGCCAAAAACATGGGAATTATTCTACCCAAAATGCGGCCGTTGATTTTGAAGCAAAACTCATGGGACTGGATTCAGAAGGTGTAATGGAATTATCCTATTATGACAAAAAACGGATGCACAATTTGAAATACTTCACTTGGATTGAGCAGCAAGGAAAAACAGTGGAAGAATTGGATGAACAATGGTATGATGATTCCTATTGGAGTAAATCATTTAACCAACAAGATATGTGGGATGATATGATTACTGAATTCAATGAAAAAACCGGATTAGCCAAGGAATATGTTTAGCCGCAAAGGGAATAATGGATTATTGGATCGTTGGATTAATGGAATAAAAAACAAATGATGATTTCTGACTATATTGGATTAAAGTGTGTTTCTTGTGGAGAAAATTCTTCGCAGGATCACTTTCAATATACATGTGAATCATGTGGTGAAAACTTGGATGTTATTTATGATTATTCAAGTATCAATAATAATTGGTCTAAAGATGAATTAAGGGATAATACAAACCGTTCCATTTGGCGATTTCTTCCCCTTTTACCCGTGAAAGAAAAGCCGGAGAATACATCCATCCAAATCGGCGGAACTCCGTTAGTTGAATCGAATCAATTGGCAAAAGAATTAGGCGTAAAGAATATTTGGTTAAAAGATGATACACGCAATCCATCGGGATCATTAAAAGATCGGGCTACGGAAGTAGGTATCCGGCATGCGAAAGAATTAGGCTACAAAACAATGGTTGCAGCATCTACCGGAAATGCAGCCGCGTCATTAGCGTGTTTATCTGCAGTCCATAAAATGGAAGCAATTATTTTTGCTCCTTCATCTGCTCCACCGGCTAAACTCACCCAAATATTACAATATGGGGCAAAATTGTTCCCTGTTGATGGCAGTTATGATGATGCATTCGATTTAGCCGCGGATGTGGTCAAAGAAACCGCTTGGTACTCCCGCAGTACAGGAATTAATCCCATCTTATCCGAAGGAAAGAAAACGGTTGCCTTGGAGATAGCAGAACAATTGAATTGGGAAATGCCGGACCAAGTATTTGTGCCGGTTGGCGACGGCTGTATTATTGGTGGCGTTTATAAAGGATTTTATGATTTATTTCAATTGGGATGGATTGATAAAATTCCAAAAATAATAGCCGTTCAAGCAGAAGGATCTTCAGCCATTGTGGATGCCTTGGGCACCGGAAAAATTTCTCCTGTAAAAGCTGAAACGATTGCAGACAGTATATCCGTGGATTTACCCCGAGATGGATTAAAGGCGCTCCGAGCAGTTACAGATAGTGGCGGATATGGACAAAAAGTAACGGATGATAAAATGTTAGATGCGCAACATATTTTGGCTAAATCAACCGGACTTTTTGCAGAGCCGGCGGCAGCAACAGGTTTTGCGGGGTTAATACAGGCGGCTAAAAACGGAAAAATATCATCTGATGAAACGGCGGTCGTTTTAGTAACCGGAACAGGATTGAAAGATATTAATTCAGCACAGCAATTGGTGAAAATCCCAAATTCAATTTCACCGGATTTAACATCTTTTAAAGACAGATGGAATCAGAATAATGGCTGATCAAATGTATTCAATCATTGTTACGGTGAACGGCCAATCCATTTCTGCCGATGTTTCGACAGAATTGAGATTATTAGACTTCCTTCGATATGAGTTGGATTTAACCGGCGCCAAGGAAGTATGTGGTGAAGGTGAATGTGGTGCATGTACAGTCGTGCTTAATGGAAAAACAGTTAATTCCTGTCTCATTCTTGCAGTAGAAGTGGACGGAGCTGAAATAACGACTATCGAAGGTCTTTCAAACAATGGTTTGCTTAATGAAATGCAGAATGCATTTGTAGATCACCATTCTGTTCAATGTGGCTATTGTATTCCGGGTATGGTTTTGACGGGTGAACAAATAATTAAAGATCATAAAAATCCAAGCCGTGAAACGATTAAAGAAGAATTGGCGGGGAATATCTGTCGCTGTACCGGATATCAGAAAATTGTGGATGCGATTGAGTTTGCCGCAGATAAACGCTGAAAAACACAGATAATATGGAATTAAAACATAACGAAATAACGGATAAAATTATTAAAGCTTTTTATGAAGTTTATAATGAGTTAGGCTTTGGTTTTTTAGAAGCCGTATATGAAAAAGCGCTATTTATTGTTTTAAATGATTTTGGATTAGATGTAGAACAACAAAAGAAAATAAATGTTTATTTCAGAAATCAAATCATTGGTGTTTACGTGGCAGATCTTATCGTAAACCAAAAGGTTATCATAGAAATCAAAGCTGTTAAAAGATTAGCTGCTGAACATGAAGCTCAATTATTGAATTATTTAAGATCCACGGAGATTGAAGTAGGATTATTAGTCAATTTTGGTGCGCAATTAAAATTCAAACGGTTTGTATTTGATAACAATAGAAAAGAAATCGGTGTTAATCTGCGTTAATCCGTGGCTATTAAATAATGAAATATTTTGCTCCCAATTCGATGGATGAATTAAAGACTCTTTTTCAAACAAATGAAAATGGTTCCGTTTTAGCAGGCGGAACAGATGTTCTCCCAAGGTGGCAGGACAATCCAAAATTAAAACCGGATGTATTGATAGATATTAAAAAAATCAAGGAATTGAGTGGTATTCGTGAATCCGAAAATGAGATTATCATTGGACCATTAACCACTGTTCAAGAAATAAAAAAATCCAAAATAATTCAAACTGAATTCAGTGCATTAACTGAAGCAGCCAGTCAATTCGGCGGTGTTCAAATTTGCCACCGGGCAACCATTGGCGGTAATATTTGCAATGCATCACCGGCTGGCGATCTTTTGCCGGGACTCTATGCTCATAATGCAAATATTGGGATAATGGGTCCGAACGGAAATAGATCCATGTCCATATCTGATTTTATTATTGGCGTTGGAAAAACAGCTTTAGAAAAAGGCGAAATTGTATCGGAAATCCATTTGCCAAGAAAAGGTGAGAAATCTCTGTTTTATAAATTAGGATTACGGCAATCCATGGCTATTGCAGTTGTCAATTTTGCGATTGCCTATGAAAAGGATAATGCAAACAATCTCAAATCATTGACCATTGCTGCCGGTTCAGTTGCACCTACGATTGTTTATTTGGAATCATTAACCAATGCCATAATGAATGGTGAAAATTTAGATGGAGCAATCCAACTTGTAGATGAAGATATATCTCCGATTGATGATATTCGGACTTCAGGGGCTTATCGAAGCACTGCTCTCAAAAATGTTTTAAAACACACAATCAAAGAAATATATGTCAGATAAACTTTATCCCATAGAATTACGTCATTTGCTGAAATGGATTCTTAAAGAAGAAAAACATGGAAGCATATTTGGAATCACAAAAGACTTATTTTTTCAACCGAAAGAATCAGATGTTTTTCGGATGAAACGATACGGCCAGCTCATGGAAACGCCCATTGGAGTGGCGGCGGGACCCCATACCCAAATGTCTCAAAATATTATTTTATCTTGGCTCATGGGTGCACGCTATATCGAGCTCAAAACCATTCAAACATTGGATGAATTGGAAGTCTCAAAACCATGTATTGATATGCAAGATGAAGGCTATAATTGCGAATGGTCTCAAGAATTAAAGTTGCACCAATCCTATTCAGAATATTTGAATGCGTGGATTATTCTTCATATTTTAAAAGATAAATATGGTTGGGGATCTCATTCTGATTTAGGTGGGATATTTAATATGAGTGCCGGATATGATTTAGCGGGAATCAAAAACGCAAATGTACAAGAATTTCTAAACTTAATGGAAAATGGCCAACAGGAATTAGACAAACGATTAAATGAAATATCGGACATTTATCCAAATGTGAAAAACTTAAATATTCCTGCTCAAATGTCAAATAATCTCACATTATCTACAATGCACGGTTGTCCGCCGGATGAAATTGAAGCTATTGGGACTTATCTGATTGAAGAAAGAAAGTATCATACTACCGTAAAACTGAATCCAACATTGTTGGGTCCCGATCAACTTCGAGATATTCTAAACAATCACCTTGGATATAAAGATGTGACCGTGCCCGATGAAGCGTTTGGCCATGATTTAAAATATCCGGATGGCCTAAAACTGATTCGCAATTTGCAATCAAAAGCAGATGAAAATGGTGTCGATTTTGGGTTGAAACTCACAAATACATTAGAAGTAGAAAATCATAAACCCATTTTCCCGGAACAGGAAAATATGATGTACTTGAGTGGTCGAGCTCTTCACCCGATTAGCATCCATGTTGCAGCAAAACTTCAAAATGAATTTAAAGGCGCATTGGATATATCCTTTTCTGCCGGCATGGATGCGTTCAATGTGTCCGATGTTTTGGCAGCGAATATAAAACCAATCACTGTTTGCACAGATATTCTGAAACCGGGTGGTTATACACGATTGGCTCAATATTTATTTGAAATTAATGAGCGATTCCAGGATAAGGATGCATCTTCAATTGATGATTATATATTAAATAAATCCGGGAATTCAGATGTAAAACAAGGTGGATTAAACAACCTAAATAATTATGCCAATATTGTTTTAGGACAATCTGCTTATCAGAAAGATAACAAGCATTTTGATTCTATTAAGACAAACCGAACATTGACTGCCTTTGATTGTGTGCAGGCGCCGTGCATCGAAAATTGTGCGACGGATCAGGAAATTCCTGAATATTTGCATCAAGTGGCAAAAGGTGATTTTAATGCTGCTTATGAAACAATTTTAGAGACAAATCCCATGCCGGGTGTTACGGGGTCCGTTTGTGACCATTTATGTCAGCAAAAATGTACGCGAAATAATTTAGACAGTACATTGCTCATAAGAGAAATAAAACGATTTGCTCAAGAAAATGGCTCTTTCGAACCACTTAAACCTAATTCAACAAATGGAAAGAAAGCAGCCATTGTAGGCGCCGGACCTTCAGGGCTTTCCTGTGCATATTTTTTAGCGTTAGATGGGTTTGAAGTGAATATTTATGAATCAAAACCATTTTCCGGTGGCATGATTTCTGATGCAATTCCTGTATTTCGATTGACGGATGAAAGTATTCAGAATGATATTGATTTGGTGAAATCAGTGGGAGTAGAAATCCATTACAATTCAACTGTAGATAAAAAGATGTATGAATCACTGGTAGCAAATAATGATACCATTTATCTGGGAGCCGGAGCACAGAATAATAAAAAATTACATATTGAAGGTGAAGAACTTCCCAATGTTATGGAGCCATTGTCATTCTTATCTAAAGTACGGCGGGGCGAAATAAATGAATTGGGCGGACAGGTAGCCGTAATTGGTGGCGGGAATACAGCCATGGATGCAGCGAGAACTTCGCGTCGTTTGGGGGCAGATGTTACTATTGTGTATCGCAGAACTATGAAAGAAATGCCTGCAGATATCGAAGAAATAGTGGCTGCACTTGATGAAGGAATCCAGTTATTAGAACTTACTTCTCCTGAAAAAATCAGTCGAAATGATATTGGCAGTGCTACGTTAACTTGCTCTAAAATGGAATTAGGACACGTGGACGATAGTGGACGAGCAAAACCTGTGAAATTGGATGGATCTGACTTTGATTTAGATTTTGACATCATTATTCCGTCCATTGGCCAAGATATTGCATTTGATTTTCTTTCTTGGGATGATTTAAGTATAAACCCAGAAACAAACGAAACGAAAATCCCTAACGTATTTGCCGGTGGTGATGTGGTTCGTGGAGCTTCGTCGGTTATTAATGCTGTGGGGGACGGTCGAAAAGCTGCACTCAATATGATACAAGCTTTTGGTAGTCAGAATGTTAACTCAAATACAACTACGTTGCGTTTAGATAAATTTGAATATCAGAAAAAAATGGCCTTTCGTGAAAATGGGTTAACGACACCCCATTTAAATCCCGATGAACGTATAAATTTTGATTTGGTCACTCGAACCTTGACAAAAGATGAAGCAATGGCAGAAGCGGATCGATGTCTTTATTGCGACGATGTATGTGATGTTTGTGTCAGCGTTTGCCCGAATTTGGCCAACCTATCTTATATGGCAAAGTCAAAAGAATATCCTATAGTTTCAGTCATAAAAACGAGTGATGGATTTGATGAAAATAAACTGGGAATATTTAAACTATCTCAAGAACCGCAAATTGTGAACATTGGTGATTTTTGCAATGAATGTGGAAATTGCACCACATTTTGCCCAACGTCTGGGGACCCATATAAGACTAAACCGCAATTCTATCTTTCTAAACAGACGTATGATTTAGAAGAAAAAGGATATTGGTTGGACGGGGAAACTCTTTTTAATAAAGATAATGGAGTTGAATCATCTCTCACACTATCAAATGGGACATATCATTATCAAACAGATGAAATAAATATTAAAATGGATTCATCCAATTATGAAATTCAATCAGCTATATTTATTAATGGACAGGAAAAAATGGAATTATCCAATTTAACAAAAATGATAGTATTATTTGAAAATTTGAAGGATTTTCCGTTGTTGAATTAATAAGTATAAATACACCATATACTATAGGTGATATGGTAGTATAGTACTATATTCCATAGAAAATATGGTAGTGAAAAAAGTTAATTATGAAAAGATATATAACGAAATTAATCAGGGATGAGTTAAATCATCCGAACAAAAAGGTCGTTTTGCTCCTTGGTCAACGGCGTGTAGGAAAGACGTATGAGCTAAAACGATTGCAGAAAGAGAGTCAATCAGTTTTCTTTTTTGATATGGAAGATGTTGACCATCAATCGGTACTGACTCCGTCGATAAAACAATTGGAACGAGTATTGGGAAGTAAAGAAAATTCATCAACACTATTAATTGATGAAATTCAGTATTTAGAAAAATCCGGTTCCATTTTAAAATTACTTTATGACCATTTTCCTAATTTAAAAATTGTGGCCACAGGATCTGCATCTTTTCTCATGATGAAAAATATCGGAGACAGTCTTTATGGCAGATATTTCACATTTCCTATTTTCCCTTTGACAGTCAGAGAAATAATAGGAGAAATCGAAAATGAATCATTCTCTGTGGGGCAATTCCAAAAACAGATTTATAAACCGCAAATAGATGCACTTATAGAGAATCTTTTACTATTTGGCTCTTTACCGGAAATTATACAACAAGAATCACATAATCGAAAGAAAGATGTTTTATTACAATATGTAGATAATTTGATTTTTAAAGATATATTTGAAATTGAACGCATTCAATATCCAAAAATATTTAGACAATTGCTCCAACTCTTGGCTCTTCAAATTGGACAATTAGTTAATCCAAATGAATTATCCAGTGTTTTGGGGATTAACAGAAAAACGGTTCTTGAATATATTTTATTATATGAAAAATTTCACCTTATTTATATTTTGCGTCCATACTTTAAAAATAAACGTAAAGAAATTATAAAGTCATTTAAAATTTATTTCACCGATTTAGGAATTCGAAATGGTGTGGTTAAAGATTTTAAAAATTTGCAATTAAGAAACGATGTTGGTGTCATGTTTGAAAATGTAGTGGTCACGTCATTTCTGGCGAATATTCAGTATCTAAAATCACCTTATGAAATTTATTTTTGGAGAAATCAAAATAAAGCAGAAGTAGATTTGGTATTACATCATACCGAAGATGATACACTTACACCCATCGAAATAAAATGGACCAAAACCAAAATGCCCCCCAAATCATTCAGCAATTTATATAGTAAAAAAATCAAAGAATCTTTCTGCATAAATAAAGATAATTTTTGGATGTTTATTTAATG
>JACNLB010000156.1:18408-20948 GCA_014381755.1 Fidelibacterota bacterium
TGATTGATGCTGAAATAGAAAGTGCCAGAGAATTGGGTTTTCGTTTTCAACCAACACGTGGATCCATGTCATTAGGGAAATCTCAAGGTGGATTGCCCCCGGATGATACAGTTCAAACAGAAGCAAAAATCCAAGAAGATACAGAACGTCTTTTAGCAAAATATCATAATGATACAGATGGTGCCATGACGCGGATTTCTTTAGCGCCGTGTTCGCCATTTTCTGTAACTCCGGAATTGATGAAATCCACCGCCGAATTTGCTTTAGCCAACGGCTTACAGATGCATACTCATCTTGCGGAAACGTTGGATGAAGAAGCATTTTGTGTCGAACAATATGGGTATCGTCCTGCTGCTTATGCTGATAATCTTGGATGGATGAATCCCAATGCTTGGTATGCCCATGCCATTCATTTGAATGATGAAGAAATAAAAAAGATGGCCGACACTGGGACCGGAATGAGCCATTGTCCAACGTCCAACATGAGATTAGGTAGCGGTATTGCAAGAATTAAAGAAATGATGGAAAATGGAGTTCGTGTGAGTATTGGCGTGGATGGATCTGCATCAAATGATGCGGGGAATATGCTTATGGATATTCGAAATGCCATGATGATATCGAGACTGCGCGAAGAAGAATATTGGCTCACAGCAAGAGATGTATTGTGGATGGCAACTCGGGGTGGCGCGTCTGTGCTTGGGCGGAATGATATTGGACAGTTGACTGTAGGGAAACAAGCTGATATTGCACTTTTTTCTGTCGAAGGTCTGGAATATGCAGGCGGACAATCGGATGCTTTAGCTTCACTTGTATTTTCCGTAAGAACAAATCCCGTTGATTATCTCATAGTGAATGGAAAAATTCAAATTGAAAAAAGTCAGACATATATCGATGAAAAAACGTTGGCATTATCGCACAATAGAATTGCAGAAAGTATGTTAACAAAAGCACAAAATAAAACTGGAATAAAATTTTGTTAGCCGCGAAGCACACAAAAAAACACGAAGAACAATACAATAATGGATAATCTATTATATAAAGACGAAGTTTATTCAATTGTAGGTGTAGCTATTGAAGTCCATAAAGAAATGGGACCCGGATTTCTTGAAGCAGTTTATGAAGAGTGTATGGCTATAGAATCTCAAGCGAAAAAAATTCCTTTTGAGACACAAGTAGAGTTGAGTGTTAATTATAAAGGGAGACCATTAAATAAAAAATATATTGCAGATTATATTGCATATGGTAAAATAATTGTTGAATTCAAATGCATCCCCAAACTAACGAATATTGAAGAAGCTCAAATATTGAATTATTTAAAAGTAACAGGGCTAAAAGTCGGTTTATTAATTAATTTTGGAAGTAAAGGTAAATTGGAATGGAAAAGATATATAAAGACATTATAATAACCTTCGCGTTTCTTCGCGAACTTGGTGGCTAAACAATGTGGTATTCAATAAAATCAATTAAAAAACCGGAAACGCTCACTGAAGCGGTTTCATTACAAAATGATGGACAGGTATATTTTTCCGGCGGTAGTTATTTGCTTGCAGAGAAAGATCCAAACATGCATACAATCATTGATATTAACAATTTGGTAGGCGATGGAGTGACAGCCGGTATGGACGGCGTCCATATTGATGCAGGTGCAACACTTCAAACCTTTTTGGATACGGTGGAATCACTCAATCCAGAATGTCGTTTGATAAAGGGGATAAAATATTCATGTCCATCCAAGCAAATACGAAATCAGCGGACGTTTGGCGGTGAAGTAGGAAAAGGACGACCTAATTCTGAAATTATTGTTTTCTTACACGCTGTAAATGCAAAATTGACAATCTATAGGGATGAAGAAAAATGTGTCCAAATAAGAGATTGGGATGGATCTGGGATTATAACCAAAATCAGTTATGTCCCCAATCAGATTGATGGAATCGAATTAGAACGATTTTCTGTATTGGATTCTGCGCCAGCCATTGCCATTGTGTGTGGAATAAAACGTAAAAATAATTATGAATTCTCTATTGGCGGAACAGCAAATGACATACAAACATTTAAGGTGAATGTTTCTGATTGGTCCAAAGAGTCAGGAGAAAATATGGCTAAAAAAGCTGTCAATAAATTCCGGGCTGATTCATTTGGTTCTTTGGATTACAAAGAGAAACTCATTACTGTGGCGATTAAGCGTGTGGGAGACACATTATGATTCAATTTCAATTAAATGGTAAACAGGTTTCAGATGATATTCGCCCCGGAACCACATTATTAGATTACCTTCGAGATGAAGGGTTCTTTAGTGTGAAATATGGGTCAGATAAAGGTGAGACGGGGGCAGACGCTGTGTTAGTGGATGGGAAAATAATGAATGCATCTCTCATGCTTATACACACTATTTCCGGTAAACATATTGAAACGGTGGAATCATTTGCTCATGGGCAAGATGTGCATCCTTTGCAAGATGCCTTTATTGAAGAAGGTGCCATTCAATGTGGCTATTGTACACCGGGAATGGTTTTAGCCATTGAATCTTTAGCGCGAGAAAA